>PKTO01000005.1 GCA_002869095.1 Clostridiales bacterium | reverse complement strand
TCTCAAAATTGCGAGTTTCGCTAGCAATTGTTTCTTCTTTTAATTCTCTGCTCTCTTGCTGTTCAGTTTTCAAAGACCGCTATTTCACTTGCTTTGCGCTGTCTCTCGATCGGTTGACCCTTCTTAAGAGCGCTTTATTATATTACCATGAAAACAACACTGTGTCAAATTATTTTTTTGTCCGTTTGCGTGTCGCTCACAATTAATTATGATAATTCATTTATCTTTAGGTGTCAAGACAAAAGCCAAAAAACCCTAAGGTTTTTTGGCTGTCTTTACATTGTTCAATGATTTTTATCAGATCATGTCAATTTCGAAATTCTCACACCCGTAAAGTTTTGCTGATTCATCAAACTTGACAGCCATTCCTTCTGCCGCGTCTGCGAGAATTTCATTGCCAAAACCGAAACCGACAATTTTTTTCTTGCCAATCATTTTCATCAGGTTGTCTTTGATTTTTTCGTAATCCGACAAATCGATTATTCCATTCGTAACAACTATGCAATCGCTTTTTAAGGAGAGCAATAGTTCCGGATTGAAATTCTTGTTGAAAACGTTTATGCTGTAGTTCTTGCCTGCTATCTTGTTGACCGCGTCTTTTCCGAGGCCCAAATCGATGATGTTCACATTCTTTATGCTTGGTTCTATATGGACATACCCTTCCGGGTTGCAACTGAGAAACGACGCTATATCTGCCTTCTCAATGCATTTTTGTGACAATACTGTTACCATCATATGCTCTCCTTTCATTTTTCGAGTTCTTTTATGGACTTTATGATGATGTCGATTCCCTTGTCCAGTTCTTCTTTCGATACCGTCAAGGGAGGAATTACTCTTAAAACGGTTTCCCCGGCCCCTATTATAAGAAGGCCGTTCTTTATGCACTGGTTTACAAGCTCCGCTGGACTCTTCCCTATGTCTATTCCAAGCAGGAGTCCTTCCCCTCTGATTTCGTATTCGAAATCGATTCCATCTGCCTTTTCGGCAAATTTTTTCTTGAAGTATTCCCCTTTTTCCTTTACTCCCTCAAGGAAGCCTTCTTTCGATATTTCCTGCATTACCGCATATGATACCGCGCACGCCAAAGGATTTCCTCCGAATGTGGTGCCGTGGTCTCCCGGCTGGAACAGATTGGCTTTCTCGTTTGAAAGGAAAGCCCCGATTGGGAATCCTCCTCCCAATCCCTTGGCTATGCATACGATATCCGGTTTTACTCCGAAGAAATCATAAGCAAAGAGTTCGCCTATCCTTCCCATCCCGCATTGTATCTCGTCGAATATGAGAAGCGCATCATACTTGTCGCATAAAGCTCTGGCAGCCTTCAAGAATTCCGGAGTGGATGAAACTATTCCGCCCTCTCCCTGAATCGGTTCTATCACCAATGCGCATACTTTTTCATTCATAGCCTCTTCCAAGGCGCCAATGTCGTTTATAGGGCTGTTCTTTGAGCCCGGCAAAAGAGGTTGGAATGCTTTCTTGTATTTTTCTTTTCCTGTTATGGATGTAGATCCTACGGCCCTTCCGTGAAAAGCATTTACCATAGATACTATTTCATATTTGTCCTGGTTTGCTGAAACGGTATTGCCGTATTTCTTGGCAAGCTTGATTGCTCCTTCTATTGCTTCGGTACCGCTGTTTCCAATGAAGATGGCATCCATCCCGCTTTTTTCAACCAGAAAATTGGCCAACTTGGTCTGTATGGGGTTCCATACTATATCCGATATGTGGAATATTTTTCTGCTTTGCTCCTCAAGCGCATTTATCATTATTTCATTGCAATGTCCAAGAGCATTGACCGCATATCCGGCGGTGAAGTCCAAATATTCGGTTCCATCTACATCATACACATATGTCCCCTTGCCTTTTTCGATTGTGATGTCGAATCTCTTTCCTGTATACATCTGTTTGTCGTTGTTCATTTTACTTCCCCTCCATGGATCATCGTCCCTATACCTTTATCTGTCAGCACTTCTATAAGCAATGAATGCTCCACCCTTCCATCAAGAATGTGAACATTTTTTGTCCCTCTTTCAACCGCAGCCGCCGCACATGTAAGTTTCGGAAGCATGCCTCCTGCAATCGCCTTCGTTTCTATAAGTTCCTTTGCCTCTGCGGATGTCATGGCTGTGATGAAACCTCTTTTGTTTTCAAAATCCCTGTACAGTCCCTCGACATCTGTCATCAGGACCAGCTTTTCAGCCTTCAGCTCGCCGCTTACAGCCGATGCGACAAAATCCGCGTTTATGTTGTAGGTTTCCCCATCGGCGCCAAATCCTATCGGCGATATTATTGGAATGTAGCCAAGGTCAATCAAGTCCTCCAAAATTTTCTTGTCTATCTTTTCAACATCTCCAACATAGCCAAGGTCTATTTCTTTTTCTTCCTTGTATATTTTTTTCTTTGTCGCCTTTATAAGATTGCCGTCTTTCCCTGAGAGTCCAACGGCTTTTCCACCCATGCTGTTAACCAAGTGTGCAATTTCCTTGTTTATGCGTCCCGCAAGAACCATTTCGGCAACCTCAATGACTTCGCTGTCGGTTTTTCTGAGGCCGTCTATGAATTCGGTCTTTATTCCTATTTTTTCAATCCTTTCGGTTATTTCAGGCCCTCCGCCATGAACAATTATTATTTTTATTCCTACCAGATTCAGCAAAACAACATCTTCAATGAAGGCTTTTTTAGCCTCCATGTTTCTCATTATGCTTCCGCCGAATTTTATAACGAATGTTTTGTTGTGAAACTTTTGGATGTAGGGCAAGGCTTCTGTCAATATTCTTGCCTTTTCAGTTGATTTCTTCAATTTGAATACCCTCTTGTCTTTATATTTCTTATTATTATACATATGTATTTATATTTATGCAACACTTTTTAGTGTATTTATTGCAAATTTATTCATTGTTTTGTATAATAATAAGAAATAAATTCGAATGAGGTGAGCATGTTGAAAATAGGAATTTTAGGCGCAACCGGTTATGCCGGTCAAAACCTGGTCTGGCTTATAAAGCATCATCCAAATGTGAAGCTGTCCTTTGTTACTTCACGCAGCCACAAGGGAACAATGTACTCGGACATCTACCCCAACATGAAAGGTTCGGTCGATCTTGAGTGTCTTGACACTTCAAACATCGATGCTTCCATAATCAGGGACACGGATCTTGTTTTCCTCGCCCTCCCCCACAAAAGCTCCATGGGAATGGTGAAGAAGCTTTTAAGCATAAACCCCGGAATAAAAATAATCGACTTGAGCGCAGATTTCAGAATAAACGATCCCAAGACATATGAAGCATGGTACAATGCGCCTCACGAACTAGTCAGCCTGATAGACGAGTTCGTATTCGGCCTCCCGGAAATTTACGCGGAATACGTAAAAAAAGCTTCGTATGTAGCCAATCCCGGATGCTATCCCACGGCTTCGATCCTTGCTCTTGCTCCTGCAATGAAAGCAGGTTTGATTGAAAGCGATGTAATCGTCGATGCAAAATCCGGAGTTTCCGGTGCCGGAAGAAGCGCCAAAACGGCAAACCTATATTGTGAAGTCAATGAAAGTGTGAAAGCATACGGTTTGTTCAACCACAGGCACACTCCTGAAATAGCGCAGGAATTGAGCCTTCTTGGGGGAAAAAGCTCAAAGGTTGTATTCACTCCGCATCTGGTCCCAATGAACCGCGGAATACTGTCGACCTGCTATGGGCGCCTCAAGGAAAACATAAGCTCCTCTGAAATGACTGCCCTTTACAAAGACTTCTACAAGGGAAAGCCGTTTGTAAGGGTCTTGGACAACGGCGTATTCCCGGAAACTCGGAATGTGCGCCAATCCAATTTTTGTGACATAGGCTTGGCTGTAGATGAAACTTCTTCGTCGCTTATTGCAGTGTCCGCAATCGACAATCTGATGAAGGGAGCTGCAAGCCAGGCGGTTCAAAATATGAATTTGATGTTGGGGTACGATGAAAAAAGCGGACTCGACTTCACACCGATGGCGCCTTAAGGAGGGTAAACCGATGAAAAAATACAAGGAATTTATACCGGTCAAGGATTTTACTGCATCTTCAATTGCCTGCGGCATCAAGAAGGGAAGCACAAAGAAAGACATGTGTATGATCTACAGCGAAAAACCCGCCCACGCGGCAGGCGTATTCACTAAAAACTCTGTAAAAGCGGCCCCCGTTAAAATAAGCATGGAAAATATATCCTCGGGCAATATACGGGCAATACTTGCCAACAGCGGCAATGCAAATGCATGCACCGGTGAGCAGGGAGCGAATGATGCAAATCACATGATTTCTCTGCTTTCGGAAGTCATGGGCATAGGCAGCAAGGAAGTTCTTGTCGCGTCGACAGGAGTAATCGGAATCCCCCTTCCAATGGACCGGATCGTTTCAAACATTGAGCCCATGGCAAAAAACCTGGAAAGCTCCAACTTTCCTGATGCAGCCGAAGCAATAATGACTACAGACACTTTC
>PKTO01000230.1 GCA_002869095.1 Clostridiales bacterium | reverse complement strand
TCTCGATGGAGTCGCGGAAGTTGAAGTGAAAAAAGAAAAAATCGTAGAAGAGACTGCAGTCGAGACAAAAGTTGCTCCTGTGGCGCCTGTAGCGCCTGTCATGCCGATGGGAGCGCAAGGCGGAGTGGTAAAAATCCACATAGGCGAAGGCAGAGACATAAATCTCGAAATTCCGCTTACGGTAGCAGGTTCTTTTGCAGGCGGAACATTGCCGGCTGGAAGCGTTGTTCCGGTCGAGGTTCCCGCATCGGCGGAAGTGGCTGCACAGGCTCAAGAGGAGAAAGTGATCAGAAGTCTTGTAAGAAAGCATTTCTTGATAAACAAGGTTGAATTCGGACCCGAAACAAAAATAGAGGGTACGACTCTTACAATTCGTGAAGACATCTGCAAGGATGCAATCGAAACCGAAGAGCTTGTAGTCGATATGAAAATCGAAGTCATCACTCCCGATAAATACGACACATACAGCGAAACTCTCATGGACATACAACCCATAGCGACAAAAGAAGAGGGTGAAGTCGGAGAAGGAATCACAAGAGTTGTCGACGGAACAATCGTTGTTGTAACCGGTACTGATGAAGATGGAGTACAAATAGGGGAGTTCGGATCATCGGAAGGAATACTTGACAGAAACATAATGTGGGGACGCCCGGGATCACCTGAATTTGGCGAAACTTTCATAAAGACACAAGTAACCGTCAAACGCGGTACAAACATGGAAAGACCCGGACCGATGGCTGCCCATAGGGCGACTGACGTCATTACCCAGGAAATCCGCGAAGCGCTTAAAACTTTGGATGAAAGCCTCGTTGTGGATACGGAGGAATTCGTTCAAACAAGACATCCCGGAAAGAAAAGAGTGGCACTCATCAAGGAAATCATGGGACAGGGAGCAATGCACGACAACTTCCTTCTTCCGGTGGAACCGGTTGGGACTCTTGGAGCAAAAGCCAATGTAGACCTCGGGAATGTACCGATCGTTGTTTCTCCGCTTCAAGTCATTGACGGATGCATACACGCACTCACATGCATAGGACCTGCTTCGAAGGAGACGTCAAGACATTACTGGAGAGAGCCGATGGTTCTTGAACTGATGAACGACGAAGAAGTCGATCTTGTTGCGGTTATTCTTGTAGGCTCGCCGCAGGTCAACTCCGAAAAATTCTATGTTTCGAATATCCTTGGAATGACTGTTGAAACAATGGACCTTGACGGTGCAATAGTAGGAACAGAAGGATTTGGAAACAACCACATAGACTTTGCGTCTCATATTGAGCAAGTCGGCAAAAGGGGAATTCCGGTAGTCGGAATGACTTACGCTGCGGTTCAGGGACAGTTGGTAGTAGGAAACGAATTCATGAATGCAATGGTCGACAACAACAAGTCCATGCAGGGAATAGAGAATGAAATTCTTGCAAACAACACATTGTGCAAAGAAGATGCAATAAGGGCAATCTACATGCTCAAGTCCGAGATGATGGGTGAAAGCATCAAGAAGGCTGAAAGATCATGGAACCCGAATGTAAAACAGAACAACATTGAAATGATTGAAAAGGAAACAGGAGAAAAAATAGAGCTTTGTAAAAATGAGCAAAGCCTTGAAAAATCCAAAAAACGTAGAGAAATATACGAAATCGAAGAATAAAAAGTAAAGGTGATAAAAAAATGGACAGATTGAAATATGCTTCATCAGAAAGCTTTTATGAAGGAATAGTAGTGGATTTTAGCGATTGCTCCGTAACGGTGGATTTCAAAGGCCGCATGGGGCAGATAAAAGTGCCTAGACGCATGGTTATAAGCCCAGTGGAACTCATGAGAGGGCAGCAAGTCGGATTCATGATGACGTACATCGAAGTGCTCGATGCGGAAGCTGATGAAGAATATGCGAGAAGTGCCGTCAGACAGCTTGAAGCTAAAAAAAGCGCTGAGGAAAACTATAAAAAGCATATTCAATCTGAATACAAAGAAGATTGTAGGGAGGTATAGAGAAATGAGTTTGACTGTTGTACAAGGTTTGCAATCAGAAATATTCGTGCCTATTACACCTCCGGTTGTCTGGACGCCTGTCACAAAGCCGCTCAATGAAATGACAATCGCATTGGCTACGGCCGCCGGCGTGCACTTGAAGTCGGACAAGCGGTTCAATTTGGCTGGAGACACGAGTTTCAGAGAAATCCCCGGAGATTCCGACAGCGATAACTTGATGGTTTCGCATGGCGGATATGACAACCAGGACGTAAACAAGGACATCAACTGCATGTTCCCGATAGACCGATTGAATGAACTTGCGGCAAAAGGAGTAATCAAAGGTGTTGCTCCCATGCATTTCGGGTTCATGGGCGGCGGAGGAAATGTTGAAGTTTTCACAAATGAAACCGGTCCTTCCATTGCTCAAAAATTGAAAGATGAAAATGTTGATGCAGTTGTCATGACGGCTGGCTGAGGCACTTGCCACCGCTCTGCAGTTATAGTGCAGAGAGCGATCGAGGAAGCCGGAATACCGACAATTGTAATTGCGGCGCTTCCTCCTGTAGTAAGGCAAGCCGGTTCTCCAAGGGCTGTCGCACCGTTGGTGCCGATGGGTGCAAATGCCGGTGAGCCAAACAACATAGAGATGCAGACAGCTATTTTGACAGATACTTTGGACAAGCTTGTAACAATTGAAACACCTGGAAGAATCATGACACTTCCCTATCAATATGTAGCCGTAGTGTAAAAGATGAACGTTTTCCTCCCTCTTTTGACGGGGGGAGGGAGACGGATTTTACAAATGGACAGGGGGAAAAACAATAGTGGAAAAAGAAATGAGAAGGCTGGTCATCCGGACCTTTCATGTGGATCGGGTCTTTTTTTCAGACTCGACGGAATACAGGGACAATGCGCTTTCAATTGACAAAAATATGACGAACAAATTCGATATGGATGCCGATATTTTCGATGATGTTTCAATAAACATAATAGAGCCTGGAGACCACAACATCCATGTCAATTGCATAATGGACATACTTCCTATTTCCACAAAGGTCTTGGGAGTTTTGGGTGAGGGCATAACCCACACAATGACTGGAGTTTATGTGATGATCAACGGCGCGGAAAAAAACGGACGGCAGATGTCGAATTTCGGTTCTTCGGACGGCATTCTTTCCAAGCGGCTTATGGCAGGCCGGGCCGGTACGCCGGGACCAAACGATATCATAATACAATTCGATGTCATCTTGAAGGAAGGGGTCGAGTTCAGCAGAAAACTGCCTTTGGCAATACACTCGCTATGCGACGGTTTTGTCCAGGAGATAAGGGAAAAACTGAAAAAACTTAATGCGGGGCAGGCGGATGAGAAGCATGAATTTTACGACACGATAAGAAAAGGCAAAAAGAAGGTTGTCATCATAAAACAGATTGGCGGACAGGGAGCGATGCACGACAATCAGTTGTTTCCTTCGGAACCATCAGGATTTGAAGGCGGGTTTTCAAATATAGACATGCTCAACATGCCGATGATAGTTTCCCCCAACGAATACCGTGATGGCGCCATAAGGGCCATGACATAGGAGGATATTATGGGAATCGGACCATCTACAAAGGAAACGTCCTTGCACCATTTCAGGGATCCCCTGTTGGACGTGGTGGCAAAGGATTCGGACATTGACCTGCAGGGAGTTTTGCTTGTGGGCACACCGCAAGGCAACAAGGAGAAGTTGCTTGTCGGAACAAGGGCGGCCGCATGGGTTGAAGCCATGAGATCGGACGGAGTGATTATTTCTCTGGACGGATGGGGGAATTCTCATGTGGATTTCGCGAACACGGTTGAGCAGATAGGGAAAAGGGGCATACCGGTTGTCGGGATGAGCTTTATAGGAACTGCTGCAACGTTTGTTGTTAAGAATGAATATATGGATACCATAGTCGATTTCAACAAATCCGAAGAAGGCATTGAAACTGAAGTTGTCGGTGAAAATACGGTAAATGAAAGAGATGCAAAAAAAGCCTTGGCCTTGTTGAAACTCAAAATGAAAAAGAAGGGGGTTTGATTAGATGCAAGTTACACGAACGATAAATGCAGTTGATTCCCATACAATGGGAGAGCCTACAAGAATCGTAACTGGTGGAATTCCGTCGATTCCCGGCAAAACAATGCCGGAAAGAAAAGCTTATCTTGAAAAAAACCTTGACCATTTAAGGACAGGAATCATGCTTGAGCCCAGGGGACACAATGACATGTTCGGCTCAATCATTACACCTCCGATTTCTGAAGAGGCTGATCTTGGAATCATATTCATGGACGGCGGAGGATATTTGAACATGTGCGGCCATGGAACAATCGGTGCAATGACTGTTGCATTGGAAACGGGAATGGTTCCCATGGTTGAACCGGTTACAAATGTTGTGCTTGAAGCTCCGGCCGGACTTGTAAGGGGAACAGTCGCCGTAAAGAACGGAAAGGTTCAGGAGGTTTCATTCAAGAATGTTCCGTCCTTCCTTT
>PKTO01000119.1 GCA_002869095.1 Clostridiales bacterium | reverse complement strand
TCCAAGCAATAGCTTCACCATGATTAAAGGCAACTTCTACTGATATATCTTTTTTTGCAAAATCAAGAAGCCCTTCTATATCGTCCGCATTAAGCTGAATGTTTTTTCCAATCGACGCAGTCCCCGCATTTCCCGGCGCGAAAAAGATTTTTTCGACCTTTTCACTCTGAGCGAGTTTCCAGCCCAGCGTGTGTTCCCTGCCGCCGTTTCCTACAATAAGTATCTTCATATATTCCCTCCGGTCATATAACAGATGGCAGTTGTCAGTTATCAGTTGTCAGTAAAAACAAAAGCCTTTAAAACCCAAATACATTAATACATTTTCAATCATAAGCATTTCAATATTTTTCTCTTTTGGCTTTGCACTTAATCTTTCCTGACATCTGCTTTTCCATCTTTTCCTTTCATCTGACATCTGCTCTTCCATCTTTTGCTTTTCGTACTTTCTTTCCTCTTTTTACTGTACTTGCTCTTAATTTTTTACTGTCATCTGCTATCTGATACCTGACATCTGACAACTGTACTTCTAATGTTTAAAATGCCTCATCCCTGTGAATATCATGGCTATTCCGTACTGGTTGGCTTTCTCGATGGACGCCGCATCGTTAATGAAACATCCAGGCTGTATTATGGCTGTGACTCCCGCCTTGGCTGCCTCCTCCACGCTGTCAGGGAAGGGGAAGAATGCGTCGGAAGCCATTACGCTTCCCTTTGTGTCCACAAGTGCCTGCTTGACGCAATTTTCAACCGCCCAGATCCTGTTTACCTGCCCGGGACCCACGCCTATTGTCTGCTTGTCCTTTGCAATTACAATACCGTTGGACTTTATGTGCTTGACGACCTTCCATGCGAAAAGCAGGTCCTCCTTTTCCTTGTCGGTCGGTATTCTCTCTGTTACTGTTTCGAATTCGTCCATAAGGGGCCTGTCGAGCTCCTGAATGAGAAGGCCTCCCGCGACTTTCTTTAGGTTGTATGCGCCGCCAGGCTGCTTTTCCATTATTGACGGAAGCTTTATAAGCCTTATGTTTTTCTTTTGCTTAAGTATCTTCAGCGCATCGTCGTCAAAGTCGGGCGCAACCACTATCTCTATGAATATCTTGTTTATTTCCTCCGCTACGCGATAGTCTATTTTCCTGTTTGCAGCTATTATGCCGCCGAAAATCGATTTGGGATCGCTGTTGTAGGCCTTCAGATATGCGTCGTATATGTCGTATCCGCTTCCCGCGCCGCATGCGTTTGTGTGCTTGACTCCTATCACGGTAGGCTCGTCGTATTCCTTGAGAAGCTCGAGAGCCCCATTTGTATCGTTTATGTTGTTGAAGGAAAGTTCCTTTCCGTGAAGCTGCTCGCCGTCGACAAGGCTTCCTTTCTCCATTCCGAAGACCTTGTAGAATGCAGCCTTCTGATGAGGATTTTCCCCGTACCTCAGATCCTGCACTTTTTCAAAAGTCATGGTCAGTGTTTCGGGATACGCATCCTTTCCGGCTTCCTTCTTGAGGTATCCGGCAATCAGGGTGTCGTAGGCAGAAGTGTGCTCAAACACCTTGAGAGCCAAATCGTATTTTGTTCCGTATGTAGTGTCTCCGAACGATTTTATTTCAGATGCGACCTTTTCATAGTCCCTCGGATCCGTGACCACGGTTACAGACTTGAAGTTCTTTGCAGCCGACCTCAGCATGGTGGGTCCGCCTATGTCTATGTTCTCGATTGCGTCCTCGAACGTGACATCGCTTTTAGATATGGTCTCCTTGAAAGGGTAGAGGTTTATGACTACATAGTCTATGGGGTCGATGCCGAGTTCTTTCAATTGCGCCATATGGTCCTCGTTGCCGCGCACAGCCAAGAGACCTGCATGGATTACCGGATGTAGAGTCTTTACGCGGCCGTCCAGGCACTCCGGAAAACCTGTCAATTCCGAAACCCTTACAACCGGGATTCCCGCCTCTTCTATCTTTTTCGCAGTGCCTCCTGTAGACACAATCTCTATTCCCATTTCCGACAATTGCTTTGCGAAAACCTCTATGCCGGTCTTGTCTGAAACGCTTATAAGTGCTCTTTTCATGTTCTTCCCCCTCCATGTTTTAATATCAATTTAAATTCGAAAGGACTGTCAGATTATCTCAACCCTTCGCCCGTCAATCTTCAGCCTGTCGTCGCAGAAAAGCTCGATCGCCTTGGGAAGCAGACGGTGCTCGATTTCAAGTACCTTCTCCTGTATGGTCTCGGGCGTGTCTTTATATGTGACTTCAACCGATTCCTGTAGTATTACAGGCCCTCCGTCCGGGATTTCATTCACAAAATGGACTGTCGCCCCTGTAACCTTGACTCCGTAGTCGTAAACGGCCTTGTGGACCTTCATTCCGTAAAAACCCATACCGCAAAAGCTGGGTATCAGGGAAGGATGCGTGTTGATTATTCTGTTTTCATACGTCTTTATGAATTCGTCGTCAAGAATGCTAAGGTATCCCGCGAGCACTATGAGGTCTATTTCATGGGTTTTAAGCTCGTTTATTATTTCATCCCTTCTCAGCTCCGGATCGGGGAAATTGCCCTTGCCAATGTAGAGGCTCTTGACACCGTAGTTCAGGGCCCTTTTCATGGCGAAAGCCTCTTTCCTGTCTGAAATGACGAGTGCCACGGTTCCGTTTATGTGTCCGCAGCAGGTGTGGTCTATGACTCTCTGCAAGTTCGTGCCGCTGCCTGATGCCAGTACGGCTATGCGCTTCTTCTTCATCTTATTGCAACTCCTTCGTGCCTGTTTGTTATTTTGCCGACTATATACGCTTCCTCTCCCAAAGCCTTAAGGGTTTCGAGCGCCTTCTCCGCCTCCGACTCAGGTACGGCCGCCATAAGGCCAATGCCCATGTTGAAGGTCCTAAACATTTCGGTTTCGTCAAGCCCGCCTTTTTCCTTGAGCAGTTGAAAAACCGCAGGAAGGGGCCAACTGCCCTCGTCTATGTCCACCCCGAGTCCCTCGGGGATTATTCTCGGTATGTTCTCGTAGAATCCTCCGCCGGTGATATGCACCATCCCCCTTATGTCGCAAACTTTCATGAGCTCCATAATCGGCTTGACGTAAATTTTGGTGGGTTCAATCAAAAGCTCGCCAATCGTTTTTTCATGGCCGTCCGGCACATCGCCGACACTGTAGCCGCTCTTTTCGAATATCACCTTTCGAACCAGGGAATATCCATTTGAGTGGATTCCGCTTGAAGCCAATCCGATCAGAACGTTTCCGTCTTCAAGGCGGCTTCCGTCTACGATTCTCTTCTTGTCCACAATCCCTACGGCAAAGCCGGCAAGGTCGTATTCGCCTTCCCCGTAGAAGCCCGGCATTTCGGCCGTCTCACCGCCTATTAGTGCGCATCCCGCCTGCCTGCAGCCTTGGGCTATTCCAGCCACAATCGATGCGGCCTTTTCGGCTTTCAGGCGGCCGGTGGCCATGTAGTCGAGGAAAAACAGAGGTTTCGCCCCTTGGCAGAGTATGTCGTTTACACACATGGCAACCAGGTCTATTCCAACCGTGTCGTGCACATCAGTCAGAAATGCGATTTTCAGTTTGGTTCCCACCCCGTCCGTACCGGATACCAAAACAGGCTCTTCAATATTTTCAAGGTCGAGTGCGAACAATCCTCCGAACCCGCCCAAGTCCGCAAGCACATTCTTGTTGAAGGTGCTCTTTACGGAATCCTTCATCAGTTTGACAGCGCGCTGTCCCTCGAGAGTGTCAACCCCCGCTTCCTTGTAAGTCATCTTTTCCATATTGTTATGCTCCTTTGATATGCCTTCGGCATATAGTTGTCAGATATCAGATTTCAGTAAATGCAAAAAACAAAAGCAAACCTTTGCCCGTACTGCATCTTTTTTTCTTTCCTGATACCAGTCATCTGATATCTGCCTTTCTTCATCATTTACTGCTCACTGCCAACTGCAAGCTTCTTTTGTTGTTTGTCTTTAAGTTTTTAACGTTTTTCCTGACATCTGACATCTATCAACTGACATCTGTCTTTCTACGCTTTCTCAAACAAAAACTTATCGGCTTTCTTGGGCACTTCCATTGGGTAGTTTCCGTCGAAGCACGCTTTGCAGAGACTGTCCGGAGACATTCCTATCGATTCGTACAGGCCCTCCACGCTGATGTATCCCAGAGAATCCGCGCCTATCATTTCCCTTATTTCTTCAACCGTAAACTGAGCACCCACAAGCTTCTTTTGCTCCGGGGTGTCTATTCCGAAGAAGCAGGAATGCTTGACCGGAGGAGAGCTGACCCTCACATGCACCTCTGTCGCTCCTGCGTCCTTGAGCATGGATACTATCCGTTTGCTCGTAGTTCCCCTTACGATTGAATCGTCTATTAGAACTATGCGTTTGTCCTTCAAATTCAACTTCAAAGGGTTCAGCTTTAGCCTTACAGCAAGTTCCCTGGTCTTCTGGTCGGGCTTAATGAATGTGCGCCCCACATATCTGTTTTTTACAAGCCCTTCACCGAAAGGAATTCCCGATT
>PKTO01000074.1 GCA_002869095.1 Clostridiales bacterium | reverse complement strand
TTTGTTTTTTAATTATTGGATGTTTTTCGTATGGAGCATTTCGACATGCGGTATCCCGTCTTCAAGATACATGTCCGAAACAGTCTCAAAACCAAAGCTTCCATAAAAATCGGTCAAATACTCTTGTGCTGAAATTCTTATTTCGTTTTCGTTCAGCTCATTCTCTATGAATTCAATCGCCTTTTCAAGCAGCTTTTTCCCCAGACCGCGGCCTCGGTATTCTTTCTTGACGAGTACACGCCCTATGGATACTTCGTCGTAGGAAACTCCTTTATCAAGAATCCTAAGATAAGCCGAAACCTTGCCGTTTTCCATGCATGCGAGGTGAAAGGCTTTCCGGTCTTTTCCGTCGCATTCCTGATAAACGCAGGTCTGTTCAACGATAAACACTTCCTCGCGGATTTTGATTATCTCGTAAAAATCCCTCAAACTGAATTCTTCAAATCTTTTTATTATAAATTCCAAACTGTTTGCCCTCCCGTTTACTTGTCATTTTACATCAATGGAGCCCGGTATAATATAAACATGGAACATTGATAAATAACTAAGGCTTAAAATGCGAAGACTGAGAAATCCGGGATTTTTTCAGTCTTCAACGTATTCCAGTATTTCTCCCGGCTGGCACTCCAGGGTCTTGCATATTGCGTCCAGCGTCGAAAACCGAATTGCCTTTATTTTGCCGGTTTTGATATTTGACAAATTTACCGGAGATAGGTCAATAAGCCTGGCAAGCTCGTTAAGTTTCATTTTTCTGTCTGCCAATATGCGGTCCAATCTGATAATTATGGCCATGTCCAATCTCCTTATAGTGTCGTATCGTATTCATCCTGCAGGAACAATCCATATTCAGTGATATCCGAAAAGATATAACCGAGTACGCCTATCAGAACCCCAATCCAAGAAAAAACCACGGTAACGCTGAAATAATCTGCTGCAAATATGCTGATCAGTATGCATAGAAGAGTGTTGCCAAGGGTAGAGTAAAGCAAAACAATGTATGAAATTTTCCGCAGCGATTTTAAATACTTTGCCTGGAAGGGACTTTTCTTGTTCAGCATGTCGCTTGTCAAATTTCCGATTTCCCTGAGACCTATTATTACAATGATAAAGGGGACTATGTGGCTTATCAGGAAGTCGACAACGATTGCGGCGCGGATATTGATCATATCGAGTGGAATAAAATGCAGTATATTCTTCGGAATCTCCCCCGAAATCATGAAAAAAGCACTTCCTATGCCGAGCGGCATATTTACAGAATAAACCCATCCGCGAATTCCTTTTTCAAATGAAATGGCTGAATACGGAATGCTGAATATAAATACGAGGGCAATTAAACCTGAAGCGGCGAAGACTATGCTTGCATAGTAGAAAAATCTTATTAATGAATGCAGGTTGCTTATATTTTTGCAGCCGGTTTTTGATTTCATGGTCTTAACCTCCATTTGAATTCTCAATAGAAACATCCTTATAAACCAAAGTATACAGTTGAAAAGACAGAAAATCAACTAAAATATAATGAAAAACATAAAAAATATAACGAGTAACGTTATATTTTTAAAGCAAGGCAATCACCAGGGGCAGTTTCCGCATATTATGACAATGCCGGAAGGCAATTGGGTATAAAGAGGTTGAATGGTCGAAAACATAATAGAGATGAAGCCGCTTGAGATGGAAAGCAAGGAGATGGCTGGCATGTTTGAAAATTATTATTTTATACTGGGCGTGGTCAATAACTTATTTTTGATTTCAATATTTTTGACAGTGAAATTTTGGGGAACATCGAAAGTGAAAGTCATGGGAATCGCTTATCTGTCACTTGCAGCCCCTTCGATTTATGGCATTTTAATTGCGAGGCAACTTGATATTCCGGCCGGGTACAGCATATTTTTAGGCATATTCACAGCCTTTTTACTGTTGGAAGGCTTGTATGAATATGTACTGAAAGTTCCTTTCCGCAACAACTGGAAACTGCTTGTCCCATATTTGATGCTTTACTGGTCGATGAATTATGGTTTTGTTGTTATGTCTTGGGAAAATTCGGTTGGGCAAGGCCGAATAATGTTGGGGCTTTTTATTGTCCAATTGATTTCAAATATTCTATCGCATACTAAAAAGAAGAGATGCGAATAAATGGGGAAGAAAGCCAAGAGAAGATAAATCAAATATTGCAATTTCGTTTGTTAATTATACTTGCAAACCGTCAATGTCGGTTATTTTACAAGAGCATCCAATGAGCGGATGTTCTTTTTTTTGCGCGCAATATTTGCATGAAATGCAGGTGGATCCAGATTGATTGATATTTGCAATGGTGGGTATCATCATGGTGGACGGGACGATGATATCCACAAGTTATGATTGAGGAACGAGTGCTGCAACAATTGTGAGCATATACTGCAGGGGTGGTTTGATGAAAAAGATACTGGTAGTGGGAAGTTTGAACATGGACCATATTACTAAGGTGGGAGTCACTCCCAAGGTTGGCGAAACGGTTGCCGGCGAGGGTCTCGATCTGATTCCCGGCGGCAAGGGGGCCAACCAAGCCGTAGCATTGGGGAAACTGGGCGCGCTTGTCGAAATGATTGGCATTGTGGGACGGGACGGCAACGGGGAAAAGCTTTTGGAGAATCTGGAAAAAATGAATGTGGAAGCAGACAGGGTTATGGTCGACGAAGACAATCCGACTGGAATGGCATTCATAATGATAAACGCTTCAGGGGACAATTCAATTGTAGTCATACCTGGAGCAAACAGCCGTTTGCTTCCAGAGCATGTCGAAGAAAGCTGGTTTGAAGGCGTTGAAATTTTACTTTGCCAGCTTGAAACTCCAATAGAGACGGTGGCAAAGGTCCTGAAAACAGCAAGGAGAAGAGGGATTAAAACGGTTCTCAATCCGGCACCGGCATGCAAGCTGCCTGAGGATTGCCTTGCTAACACTGACCTCCTTATTCCAAACGAAACCGAATTCGAGATTCTGACCGGAATAAGAATTGCAAAGGAGCAGGATTTCAGGGACGGGTTCAGGATACTCAACAAGCAGGGCATAAGTGAAATGATTGTCACCTTGGGCGAGAGGGGATCGTGGTATTTCAACGGGAATGACTTTTATGACGTTAAAAGCCTGAAGGTCAAGCCCGTGGACACAACGGCGGCTGGAGACAGTTTCATCGGAGGGCTGACATATAAACTTTCTATTGGGGCGGGCATAAAAGAGGCTATGGAATTCGGCACAAGGGTTGCCGCTATAGCAATCACAAGGATAGGAGCCCAGAGCTCGCTTCCGTATATTGAAGAGCTGACCGAAACAGGAGGTGAATGATATGCTTAAGGGTAAATTGCTAAACTCAAACATAATGGCGGCAATTTCTAAAATGGGACATACGGACAGGATTGCTATTGCCGATGCAGGGCTTCCGATTCCCGAAGGCGTCGAGAGGATCGACATCGCATTGACGAGGAACATGCCGACGTTCAGGGATACTGCTGCGGCTGTTGCAGAAGTCATGGAGATAGAAAAAGTAATCCTGGCCGAGGAAATCAAGACAAATAATAAAGGGACATTGGAATGGATAATGCGGAAGTTTGCCGATGTGCAGGTCGAATTTGTGGTTCATGAGGATTTTAAGGCTTTGACAGCCGGTACTAAGGCGGTTGTCAGAACGGGAGAATGCACTCCATACGCAAATATTATTTTGCAGTCCGGTGTGGATTTCAGCGGTGAATGACATGAGACGGGTCGTACTCGAAATGAAAGGGATCACGAAAAATTTTTTGAGTGTGAGGGCGCTGAGCAAGGTGGATCTAAACGTATACGACGGAGAAGTGATGGCTTTGGTAGGCGAAAACGGCGCCGGCAAATCCACACTCATGAAAATTCTCTCTGGGATATACAAGAGGGATGAAGGGGAGATTTACTTCAAGGGGGAAAAACTTGTTGTGAACTCGCCAAGAGAGGCTATGAACAGCGGTATTGCAATCATACATCAGGAATTGAATCTGATAGAGGGAATGTCCATAGAGGAGAATATTTTCATGGGCAGGTTTCCCATGAAAGGCGGCAGGATCGACTGGAAAAAAATGAGCCGGGATGCGGGCGCGCTTCTGGAAAGGCTGAATCTGAAAATCAGCCCGAAGATTTTAGTAAAAGACATTACCATAGGGATAAAGCAAATGGTGGAAATTGCTAAAGCGCTGTCACTTGACGCTCAAATCATAATAATGGACGAACCGACAGACTCTTTGACCGACAAGGAGACAAGAAGTCTTTTCGACGTGATAGGGGAGCTAAAGAAGCAAGGGAAAAGCATAGTCTACATATCACATAGGCTGAGGGAAGTTTTTGAGATTTGTGACGACGTGACGGTCCTGAGGGACGGCAATTTCATAGGCGAGAACAAGGTTTCCGAAATCAACGAGGACATGTTGATCGAAATGATGGTCGGCAGGAAGCTTGAGGAACAGTATCCTTATGTCGAACACAAATCCGAGGAATTGATATTTGAAGTCAAATCAATGGACAACGACCTTGTGGGAAACATTGAATTCGGCTT
>PKTO01000158.1 GCA_002869095.1 Clostridiales bacterium | reverse complement strand
TAGTTCGTTTGCATTCACTACCAACTGCATACTGCCCGCTGCATACTGTTTTTACCAACTGTTTTTAAATGATTTGCGCAAATCATCAAAATATAAAACAATAAACCGAACACGAAAACAAAATGGAGGATTTACAAATGAAAAATCGTTTCATAAAACAACTAGCTATAATCTTGGCTGTAGCCATGATTGCAGGCCTTATGGCAGGATGCGGAGAAAAGGCTGTAGAGGAAGCCCCTGCCGAGCAAGCACAGATGGAAGACATCACTGTTCTACTTGACTGGGTTCCAAACACAAACCACACAGGTCTATATGTTGCCCTTGAAAATGGATACTATGGAGAGGAAGGATTGAATGTGGAAATCATTCAACCGTCCGAAGGCGGAAGCGCCGACATGGTAGCCGCAGGACAGGGACAATTCGGAGTGAGCTACCAGGAGCAGGTCACTTATGCAAGAACAGCTGAAACTCCGCTTCCTATCAAGGCCATAGCGGCAATAATCCAGCACAACACTTCCGGTTTTGCGTCTCCTGTTGACAGGGGCATCGAAACTGCAGCCGATTTCGAAGGCAAGAAATACGGCGGATGGGGATCCCCAATGGAGATAGCTACATTGAAGGCGCTCATGGAGAAAGAGGGAGCGGATTTTGAAAAGCTTGAAATAGTTGACATAGGAGCCGTGGATTTCTTTGGCGCCGTTGAAACTCTTGTGGACTTCACATGGATTTATGAAGGTTGGGACGGAGTTGCTGCAGGCCTCAAGGACTATCCTGTCAATTTCATAAAGCTGCAGGATGTGGATTCCAATCTCGACTTCTACACACCGGTACTGATAGCTGAAGAGTCATATCTTGAGGCTAATCCCGAAACAGCCAAGGCCTTCATGAGGGCTACTCGAAAGGGATACGAGTTTGCGATTGAAAATCCCGATGAAGCCGCAAATATTCTTGTAAAGCATGCCCAAGAGATTGACCCTGACTTGGCAAAGGCGAGCCAGGAGTATCTTGCGGGCGAGTATCAGGCGGAAGCGCCTGTATGGGGCGTAATGGAATCTGCGACATGGAAGAATTATGGAGACTGGATGTACGAACAAGGGCTTATTGAAAGCGAATTGGACGCAGAGAAGGCATTCACAAATGAATTCATCGAAGAGTAAAAAGCTTAAAGTTGAAACATCACATCTGAATATGAAATATGAAGGGAATCCAATTCTTTCAGACATTTCGATAAATCTTGGGGAAAAGGAATTAGTGTCAATCCTGGGACCGTCGGGCTGCGGCAAAAGCACCCTGTTCAACATAATTTCGGGATTGCTTGCGCCTGAGTCGGGAGATGTTCTGATTGACGGCGTTTCACACATGGGAAAATCGGGAAGAGTCAGCTACATGCATCAGAAGGATTTGCTTCTCCCCTGGAAGACGATTCTTGACAACGTATGCATACCGCTTGTTCTGAAGGGCGAAGACAAAACCGAATCCCATGAAAAGGCCTTGGGATACTTCGAGCTGTTCGGTTTGGACGGTTTCGAAACAAAGTACCCCCACCAGCTTTCAGGGGGGATGAGGCAGAGGGCGGCCCTGCTGAGGACTTATTTGTTCTCGGACGACATAATACTGCTTGACGAACCGTTCGGGGGGCTTGACGCCATAACCAAAAGGAACATGCAGGCATGGCTGCTTGAAGTTCTTGAGGCTCTGAATGCTTCCGTTTTCTTCATAACCCACGACATAGAAGAGGCCATACTGCTTTCGGACAGGATATACGTACTGTCCGAAAGGCCGGCCAGAGTCAGCATGGAAATACCGGTGGACATGGAAAGACCCAGGAGTCCTGAAATAGTGACAAGTGCAAAATTCAACGAGATAAGAAAACAAATCCTCGAACTTCTGAGGTAGAAAGGCAAGACATGAGTTTTTTCGATATCGAAGCGGAAAGCTACGATGCATGGTATGAAACCCCCATGGGCGGATTCGTAGACGAGACCGAAACCGCCTTGGCCTTCAGGCTGTTCAACCCGGTTCCGGGAAGTGAATTGCTTGACGCGGGTTGCGGAACAGGAAATTTCAGCCTGAAATTGGCGGAAAAGGGAGTAAGGGTAACGGGCATCGACATATCGGAAGAGATGATGTCGATCGCCAAAAGAAAAACAGCTGAAGCAGGTTTTTGTATAGACTACAGGTACGGAGACCTCTACGAACTACCTTTCGGGGACGAAAGTTTCGATGCCGTTTTTTCAATGGCTGCATTTGAATTCATAAAAGAACCGGAAAAGGCTTTCGATGAACTTATGAGGGTAGTGAAAAAGGGCGGAATCCTCATGATTGGGACAATAAACGGAGACAGCCCGTGGGGTGAGCTTTACAGCACCAAGGAGTTCAGGGAGAAAACCGTATTCAAGCATGCCGACTTCAAGACCATGGAGCAAATGGGGCGGATTTGCCCCGAAAAACTGGTCGACAAGGGAGCTTGCCTTTTCATGCCGCCTGCGTCGCCGGGCAAGGACTTTTGCTGGGAGGTTGAGAACTCTCTTTCAAAAAAAGAAAGGGGTGGATACATTTGCCTGATGTGGAAAAAATGAGTTGCGCGCAAATTTCGTTCGCCCCATTGGGGACTGAAGACATAGAGTCTCCAGTCAATGAAGTGCTTGAAATCATCGGGTCTTCGGGGATGGAGCATGAAATCGGCGCAATGTCTACAATAATATGGGGTTCGCCAGGGGACTTGTCCGCAATGATTGAAAAAATACAGACAAGAATGAACGGCAAAACAAATTATATTATGGACATAAGAATATCCAATACATGCGGTTGCGTAAACAGCGGGAGCAAGTGCAGACTCTAGGCATTTTGCACCTGCAGAAAAAAATGGGTTGACAAGCCTTCGATGCATACGTATAATAGTCATTAATTGAAGATTCCAGCGATGAAGAGAAGAGTAAATAAGAGTTGAAGTCCAAGCGAGCCGGTGGTGGTGTGAGTCCGGCGACAGATTCCTTATTGAAGAACATCTCAGAGCTTCCGACCGAAATCATGTTTGAAAGTAGGCTCGGACGGTTCCGGACCGTTAATGTCGGCATGCATCGAGCCAAGGCTCCGTGCTTATGAAGTGGATCGTCTATCGGTCAATTCGGGTGGTACCGCGGAAGAACAAGTCTTTCGTCCCTTTCAAGGGATGGAAGGCTTTTTTATTTGGGAAAAGAACAATAAAAAGGAGGAAAAGAGAATGAAAGGATTGGAACATGGATTGACAGTTCCTGTGGGCTACAAGACGGAACTGGGATTGATTGAAACCGAGGTGGCAATCAAGAAGATAAAGGATTATTTCCAGAAGGGTCTTTCGGAGGCATTGGAGCTCACAAGAGTGTCAGCCCCGCTTTTTGTGACGGAAAAGAGCGGTCTCAACGACAACCTCAATGGTATAGAAAGGCCTGTCGCATTCGACATGCTTGACGTAGAAGGTCAAAGGGCTGAAATAGTTCAATCCCTTGCAAAATGGAAACGCTGGGCCTTGGGCAAATATGGTTTCGAGGCAGGCAAAGGCCTTTACACCGACATGAACGCCATAAGGCGTGACGAAGTACTCGACAACCTTCACTCTATATACGTCGACCAGTGGGACTGGGAAAAAGTGATTGCAAAGGAAGAAAGAAAAATCGGCATGCTCAAGGCAGTGGTAAGGGAAATATACAAAGTCTTCAAGGACACAGAAGAACACATGTATTCCCTGTATCCGTCGCTGGAGCCGGAATTGCCGGAGGAAATTTTCTTCATAACAAGCCAGGAGCTTGAAGACCTATATCCGGATCTCACCGCCAAGGGCAGGGAGGATGCAATCGCAAAAGAGAAGAAGGCAGTGTTCGTAAGCGGAATAGGGCACGAGCTCGAATCAGGAACAAGGCATGACGGAAGGGCTCCTGACTACGACGACTGGAGGCTAAACGGAGACATAATTTTCTGGAACGGGGTGCTTGAAATGGCTTACGAAGTCTCCTCCATGGGAATAAGGGTCGACGAGGAAGCTCTTAAAGAGCAGCTCATGATAGCCGAGGCCGAAGACAGAAAGGAATTGCCTTTCCATAAAGACCTCCTTGAAGGAAAACTCCCATATACCATTGGAGGGGGCATAGGACAGTCCAGAATTTGCATGTTTTTCCTCAAGAAAGCCCACATAGGAGAAGTGCAGGCGTCCGTATGGCCCGAGGCAATGCTTGAAAAATGCGAAGAAGCCGGAATAAAGATTTTATAAAGACAGCAGGCAGTTTGCAGAGGGCAGTTTGCAGTAAAAGAATAGAAACAAAAGCAATAAAGACGGCAAAAAAAGCATACAGTCGGTACTGACAGACATCCCTATCCTAAATTAAAGGAAAAGGGGATGTCTGCTTTTTGTTTTTTGATGCATTTAATCTTTTTCTGCCTGCTGCCCACTGCCCACTGATCCATCTATTACAAAGCTGAAACATACGGTTACAATCAGTTCATATATAATTATTTGAAGATTTGAGGTGGTAAGATATGAATATCAAATATTTCAAGGAGGAAAAAACATGTTG
>PKTO01000157.1 GCA_002869095.1 Clostridiales bacterium | reverse complement strand
TGGATATCTTATGGACACACACACAGCGGTAGCTTATGGGGTCAATGAAAGAAGGCCAACGGCGATTAAGCGCCATTCGGTTATTCTTTCGACTGCGAGTCCTTACAAATTCCCCAAGTCTGTTCTTTCTTCCATAGATGAAAAATACGAGGCTTGGGAAGAAATCGACTTGATTGAAGTCATGGAGGAGTTCGTCGAGGGTGAAATGCCGATGGGAGTCAAAAATATAAGAAACAGGAAAGTGCTTCATGAATATGCATGCGGCAAGGATGGCATGAAGGATGCTGTCGATAAATTTTTGTCGGGGAGGGATTCGAAATGATACGTGTGAGAGTTCCTGCCACAAGCGCAAACATAGGCCCTGGTTTCGACGCTATGGGATTGGCGCTGAAACTGTATAATGAATTCGGGTTTGAATCGTTGGAAAAAGGGGTTGAGATTGTCGGCTTCAAGGAAAAATACAATAATGACGACAATCTTGTTCTCAAATCTGTCAGGCGTCTTTATGAGGCGGCGGGCAAGGAGTTCATGGGAATAAGAATAACCGTAAAGGAAGGGATTCCTGTTTCAAGGGGATTGGGAAGCAGTGCCGCTTGCATAGTTGGAGGGCTTGTCGGAGCGAATGCCCTTTTGGATGGACCTCTTTCAAAAGACGAATTGATTTCTTTGGCGGTTGAAATAGAAGGCCATCCGGATAATGTTGTTCCGGCATTTGAAGGAGGCTTGACGGTTTCATATGCGAAAGACGGAAGTGTCAGGCATGAAAAAATTAATTTCGATTATGAAAAACTTTTGCTGTATGCATTGGTTCCGGATTTCGAGGTATCGACCGAAAAAGCTAGAAAAGTGCTCCCCGAGACATTCCCTTTGGAGGACGTGGTCTGCAATATTTCAAGGACCGCAATGCTTGTGGCATCGTTTCTGAACGGCAGATTCGGAAATTTATGGGACATATTGAGCGACAGGGTGCACCAGCCGTATAGAAGCCGCTTGATAAACGGATTCGATCAAATAAAAGAAAAAATGATTGAACTGGAATTTGACGGACTGTTCATAAGCGGCGCAGGACCCACCCTCATGGGGATTTTGTCGGAAAGGGACAGCAGGAAAGTAGAGGCGCTGAAGGAGTTCTTGGATTCTATGGAGAATATATGGAAATTGGAACCCTTAGGCATAGACAGGAAAGGGGTCCAAATATTTTAGATTGGGAAGGGACGCGTCCATGATGGAAAATGGCAGAATAGTAATAGAAAAACGCGGAATTTCAAACAAATTCAAGTACAAGATCCTTTCAGGGTATGCCTTGTACATGGTGATTTTTGGATTTTTGATGGACAGCCCTTCACAAATACTCAAAGGACTTTTAAAAATAACAATGACACCGGATTTGCTGATCACGGACTATATAAGTGTCGGAGGGATGGGCGCGGCTTTTGTCAATGCCGGTTTGCTTGCACTGGCCTTTACATTGATGATCTACATGCTTGGTGTAGATGTGAACGGATTGGCGGTAGTGGCAATTTCTTTGGCAGGAGGTTTTGCCATGTTCGGCAAGAACATTTTCAACGTATGGTTTGTTCTTTTGGGCGTCCTGCTGTATTGCAAGTTTGAAAAAGAGCCTTTCAAAAACCATGTCTTGATAGGCATACTCGGAACTGCAATGGCGCCAATGGTGACTCAGCTTATGTTCACAACCGGTCATGGGACAATGCAAAGATTTGCGCTTGGCGCAGCCGCAGGAATATTGTCGGGATTCATACTTCCCCCATTGTCCTCCTATCTTTTGAGGGTTCACCAGGGATACAACCTTTATAATGTTGGATTTGCCGCCGGAGTAATAGGGACGGTAATGGTTTCGGTTTTCAAATCCTACGGCTTTCTGCCCGAAAGCAGGGTTATCTGGTCTACAGGAAACAATCTGATTCTCGGAATTTGGCTCGGTATAATGTTTTTTTCAATGCTGGCATTGGGATGGTGGTTGAACGGAAAGAGTTTCAAGGGCTAGTGTGATATATTCCAATACTCGGGCCGGGCCGTTACAGATTTCGTAACGCTTGAAGGTTTCGGACCGACACTTATAAACATGGGGCTTTTGGGATACATGTCGATGGCATACATTCTTTTTGTAAAAGGCGATTTCAACGGGCCTACCATAGGCGGCATTTTAACAGTTGTCGGATTTGGGGCGTTCGGAAAGCATCCAAAGAATGTTTGGCCGATTTTTGCCGGAGTCTGGCTGGGGTCTGTGACTAAAATCTGGGGTGCCAACGATCCCGCAATACAGTTGGCGGCCCTTTTCGGCACCACATTGGCTCCCATAGCGGGAGAATTCGGACCATTCATAGGAATAATCGCAGGATTCGTTCATTCTTCGGTTGTGCTTAATGTAGGAGTTTTGCACGGCGGAATGAATCTATACAACAACGGTTTTGCAGGCGGCATTGTGGCGGCGGTTATGATTCCGCTGATAGAAGCTTTCGGAAGGAGAAAAGAAAATGATTCATGAAAAGCAACGAATAGTCAAGATCATCGATGAAATGACACTGTTCTTTTTTTCGATGGGGGCAAAGGACATTTCAACCAGCATAAGGATTGAAGACAATGAGACTTTAATAACGTTGGATTCGGATTTTGTCGGCGACCAGAAAAAAAATATCGAAAAACTTGTTAAATGCATGAAAATCCCAAAGCAGGAAGGCATGGAGGAGTACTATTGGAGTCTTACGGGTGAATGCAATATTGATACGGAGCTTTCGGTTGTGGGAATGATGACGGATAAAATCGAAATGGAGATAAAAGGCAATCATATCCATATGGTTTTGCATAGGGAAAAGTAGCGTCCAAACATGTTTTGCATATAAGTTTTGCATATAAAATGAAAATTGTTGCATTTGCATTCCGAAAAGCAAAAACATGATACCGAATGATTGATTTGAAAATACAATAGAATCAGATAGGAAAGGCCTTTAATGCGTCGAGCTGGAGCAACGGATGCGTAAAAGGTCTTTTTGGCGCAAAAAGATGAAAATGTATGGCATTAAAGGATTTGTAAAATATTTATAGAATAAATAAAGAGCATATGAATAAATTTTGCTTGCCGAAAGGAGGCGTCTTTTCATGGGTTTGGGTACCGATATTGTTGAAATTGAACGTATTCGCCACAATATGAACGAAAAATTCCTTTTTCGGATTTTCACAGCGGAAGAAAGGAAAAGGATTGCAGGGAAAAGCTATCGCGCAGCCGGAATATTTGCAGCCAAAGAAGCCGCATCAAAAGCGCTTGGAACCGGCATTAAGGGTTTCGGCTGGCATGATATAGAGATATTGAAAGAAGAGAGCGGAAAGCCATATGTGCGCCTGCACGGCAAAGCGGAAACACTTGCAAAGGAACAGGGAATAAAAGAAATGGAAATCTCAATTTCTCATTGCAGGCATTATGCAACCGCTGTTGCATCGTTCAGATAAGGAGAATGTCATGAAGCCATTGTATTTGAACAAGCAAATAAAGCAGCTTGAAGAATGGACTGCTGAAAGAATAGGCATAAGTCCGCTTTTGTTGATGGAACACGCAGGGATAAGGGTGGTTGAGCATATTGAAAACTTTTACCCTGGAGAACCTGTTACATTGATTTGCGGGCCGGGAAACAACGGAGGCGACGGATTTGCAATAGCCAGAATCCTGTTTCTTTTGGGGCGGGATGTGTTGACATTGTTATTGCCGCACGAGAGCAGCCTCAAAGGGGAAGCCCGGGCAAATTTTGAAATACTTAAAAACCTGCAAGTTCCGCTCGTGCATTTGAATCCGTCGCAACCGCTGGAGCCCGAGTGGATGAAGGGCAGGATTCTTGTGGATTGCATTTTCGGGACCGGACTCTCAAGGCCTCTTGCCGGCACATACAAGCTTGTTGTGGAATGCATGAACTCGAGTGGACGGCCGATAGTTTCGGTCGACATACCATCGGGAATAAATGGAAATACGGGAGAAGCCATGGGAGATTCGGTTTCGGCTGAATCGACAGTTGCGCTTGGAACTTATAAATTGGGACATTTTCAAAAGGATGGGTTCATTAAAAAGGGGAATCTTGTTCTTGCGGATATTGGGATTCCGGAAATGGCCCACGAGGGTTTTGAAACAGACGCATGGCTTTTCGAAGATTCGGATGTCGAAATGATGACAAGGAAAAAGGACGAAGCGGGACATAAATACAACAGCGGCAAGGTTTTGTTTTTTGCCGGATCGAGGGACATGACAGGTGCGGCTCTTTTCAATGCGATGGGAGCATTGAGGAGCGGAGCAGGACTGGTCAAAATGATGGTCGAGGAGCCTGTTTGGGAATCAATAGCCGGAAAAGTTCCTGAGGCTGTTGCCTTGACCTATAATGGCGAAGCGGTCCAAAACGGAAATTTGACTGAAAACATGCTTTCGGCAATGGAAAGTTTCGATATTCTGGTTGCCGGTTCGGGTTGCGGAAAAACTCCACTGCTGAGGGAATATATCATCAAAGCTGTAGGAATGGAAAATAAAATTGTTGTTTTGGATGCCGATGCATT
>PKTO01000061.1 GCA_002869095.1 Clostridiales bacterium | reverse complement strand
GGACGAATTCATTTACCATGAGATGATAACCCACGTTGCAATGTCGGTAAACCCCGAAGCAAGAAGGGTTCTTGTGATTGGAGGGGGAGACGGCGGTACAGTAAGGGAAGTTTCAAGATACGGGACGATTGAAAAGATAGACATGGTTGAAATAGATAAAACCGTGGTTGATGCGGCGATGGAGCATTTGCCGGTCACCTCCTGCAAATTGGAAGACCCGAGGGTGAGCCTTTTTTATGAAGACGGGCTTGAATTTGTAAAGGGAAAGAAAAACTTATACGATTTGATAATAGTCGATTCGACAGATCCGATAGGACCGGGGGAAGGTTTGTTCACAAAGGCTTTTTATGAGGACTGTCATGCCGCGTTGACTGAAAACGGAATCCTGGTCAATCAGAACGAGAGTCCTTATTATGAACAAAACGCAAGAGAGATGGTAAGGGCAAACGACAAAATAAAAGAGATATTTCCGGTTGCCGAGGCATACCAATACCATATGCCGACATACCCTTCGGGACATTGGCTTTTCGGTTTCGCTTCAAAGGGTCTTCATCCCATCGACGATTTCGCTCCGGAAAAATGGGAAGAACTCGGACTGGAGACAAAATACTATAATGCGGAATTGCACAGAGGGGCATTCGCCCTTCCCAATTACGTCAAGGCGTTGATAGGCCGTGCCTGATTTCATCGGTTTTGATTCTTCCTACGAAAAGGCGGAAATGGTATTGTTCGGAGCGCCTTTCGACGGAACAGTCTCTTTCAGGCCGGGGGCAAGATTCGCACCCGAAGAGATAAGGAAGGATTCCTGGGGCCTTGAGACCTACAGTCCATACCAGGATGACGATTTGGAGTCGTACAGGCTAAGTGACGCCGGAGATTTGGAGCTCCCTTTCGGCAATACGGAAAAAGCGCTTGACATGATTGAAAGCCGGGTGAGGTCAATCGTCAAGGACGGCAAGATACCGTTCATGGTCGGTGGAGAGCATCTGGTAAGTTATCCTGCCGTCAAGGCGCTCAGAGAAAGGCACCAAGAACTGTGCGTAGTCCATTTCGACGCCCATGCCGACTTGAGGGACGACTACCTCGGGGAAAGCCTTTCGCACGCAACGGTGATGCGAAGAGTGTGGGAAATTGTCGGGGACGGGAGCATTTATCAATACGGAATCCGTTCGGGTTTGCGCGAGGAATTCGAGTGGGCGCAGAAACACACTTTTCTCAGGAAATTTTCTCTTGAAAGATTTAGCAGGGATCTCGCCGAAATCGGAGAAAGACCCGTATACATGAGTGTGGACTTGGATGTTCTCGATCCGTCGGCATTTCCCGGAACAGGGACTCCCGAGCCGGGAGGAATATCGTTCGCCGAGCTCCTCGATGCGGTTGTATCGGCCTGCGGGCTGAATGTCGTAGGGGCCGACGTGGTTGAACTTTCGCCGCATTATGACCATTCCGGAATAAGCACGGCTGCGGCATGCAAGACCATAAGGGAGATGTCGATTTCCATACTCAGAAAAAAATAGGCGAAAGCCTTTTTTTTTATTCAAAAAGCGGCTTTTCATTCATTTTGGGTATCAATTCCAAGAAAGGAGGGGGTTGGCGGTGAAGAAAAGAGCGAGGGAATACGGAATCAGATTCGGCAAATACAAAACCGGCGCCAACAACGCCATTACAGATGTTTCGGGAGTTAGAGTCGGACACGAAACCATAATTGAAGGAGAATTGGGAGGCAGGCTGGCAAGAACCGGAGTAACGGTCATTCTTCCCAATAAGGACATTTACAACAACAAGGTTTTTGCTGGAGGATACACCATAAACGGAGCCGGAGAAATGTCTGGAATGAATCAAATCAACGAGTGGGGAATCATGGAGACACCCATAGCCCTTACATCTTCAATGAACGTGGGCATAGTGCATGACGGTCTCGTGGATTACCTGTACAGGAAACTGCCGGAAATAAGGGACACAAGGAATGTGATTCTTCCAGTTGTTGCGGAATGCAACGACGGAATACTCAACGATCCCTATTACAGGCACGTGCGGCAGGAAAACGTAAGAGCGGCGATTGAAAGGGCTGCGGGAGGCAGTGTCGATGAAGGTTCGGTCGGCGGAGGAACGGGAATGGTCTGCTGTTCATACAAGGCCGGGATAGGCACATCTTCGAGGAGATTGCCGTGGAACTATTGTCTGGGAGTTCTTGTGATGAGCAATTTCGGCAACAAAGATGACCTTGTAATCGACGGAATACCAATAGGCAAATTCCTCAGGCAAGGCGGCACCAAGGAGCATATGGAAGGATCCATAATTGTTGTGATAGCAACTGACGCGCCTTTGCTTCCGCATCAGCTGGTCCGGCTTTCAAAGCGGGCGGCCTTCGGGATAGGAAAGTGCGGCTCATTTGCGGAAAACGGAAGCGGAGAAATTGTGCTGGCATTTTCTACGGCAAAAAAGGTCAAGGATTACAAGCCGTCGCCAACACACCCGGCAAGGGAAAACCATGTAAGAAACATACAGATGCTCAAAAACGAGGCTTTGAATCCTCTGTTCGAAGCCGCAGTCGAGGCTGTCGAGGAAGCTATAGCCAATGCGCTTTTTGCATCGGGAGACATGGCGGGCCGCAAAGGGGTGGTGAAGGCAATAGACATAGAAGAAGTCTTGGAGATTATGGATAGATTCAACTACTTCGATATGAAAAAAGGCTAAACCTCGTTCATTCCATACCTTTTGAAGGCCTCATTCAATATCCTGCGTATCAGCTGGTCGTATTCCATGTTTGCGGACCGGGCTATTATTGTCAAGTCGCTGAAACCGTCAATCAGTCCGGGAAGGGGATTTATTTCAATGAAATATGGTTCGTTGTCCTTTTCTGAAACCCGTATGTCTATGCGCGCCACATCCCTGCATTGGAGGGATGTGAAAATTCTTAAAGCCATCCTTTTGATTTTTTTCTCAAGCTTTGAGTCAATTTTGGCAGGGCATTCATAGCGTATGAATTTTTCGGAATTTTTTTTGACATTGTAGCTGTAAAAAGGATTTTCGTCTTTTTCGAAGAGTATTTCCATCAGAGGCAGCACTTCTACATCCTTGCCGTTTCCAAGGAGGCCGACTGTGAATTCGCGCCCCGGCACATATTCCTCGACAATGGCAGGCTCCTCGTAGGATTCAATAATACGGTCTGTCAACAGTTTAAGGCTGTATTCGTCGCTTGCGATGGACGAGTCAATTATGCCCTTGCTCGAACCTTCGGCATTCGGCTTTACAATAAGGGGAAATTGAAGCGATTTTTTCAAAACATCGGATGAATTGAAAAAAATCTGGAACTTTGGGGTCCTTATGTTCTCGGTCATGGCTATCCGTTTTGAAAGGGCTTTGTCCAGGCCTATTGCGAGCGTTGTTTCATCGGAACCGGTAAATGGTATGGAAAGGAAGCTAAGCAGTGCCGGAACCTGGGACTCCCGTCCACGTCCCTTGAGTCCCTCCGCGAAATTGAAGACCATGTCGATGTGCCGGTTTTGGATTTCATTGACTATTGAGCGCGTTGCTTCCATCGGAACGACCCTGCATCCTGTTTTTTCTATTGCGCGTGCGATTGCCTGAACCGTCTCTATCGAGTCGAATTCAGCCTGGTCGTCCTCGTTTTTGAGATTGGATTCGTTTTTCAAGTTGTAGGTCAAAGCCACCGAGTATTTGTTTTGTGAATTCATTTTCAAGCTCCTTTGAAATAGCTGCGGGCAATAGCCCGGCAAGATTTAATGGTGCTGATGGAATATATTTACCCTTAATGTAAAAATAATATTGATTTTTTGAGGAAATTATCTTATATTATGAGCATCGAAGAGTATATTGGAAACGAGTGTTTCCGATAGAAACAATTAATTTTACATAAGTGAGGAAAGGGAAAAATGGCTAAAATTTGCGATATTTGCGGAAACGCGATTATTGAAGGCAGAGCTTACAAGAACCATGGAAAGACAATCTGCAAAATGTGCATGGATGAAATTTACGAAGAAAGCAACGGAAAAAACAAACACACTTCAAAGAAAAGAAGGAAAACGGTCAAAAGGACAATCGAAGAATGATTGACTGATTGACAAGGATCAAAGATGTTGATAAAATATTAACAACTGTATCGGGAGACCCAAACAAATGTTTCCCGAATTTGAAAACATAAATGAAAACCTGACAGAAAAGCGGAGACTGATCTGAAAGGGATTCAGGCATATTAAGCAAACGGTGTTTGCGTAAGTTTCGCTTGTCTGGCTTTCCTTTTATTGGGGAAGCCTTTTTATTTGAGGGGGAAAAAATGAAAGAAAAAATCAAAGACGCGTTGTTGGGAATGGATCGGGGCGAGCTGCCGGACAAAGATGTTCTGAAAACCATCATTTCTTTAAAAGATCAGGAATTAAGCGGAGCATTGATGGCTATGGCGGATGAGAAGAGACGTGAGCACTATGGGAAGAAGGTTTATTTGAGGGGACTGATAGAGTTCTCGAATTTTTGCATGAGAAACTGCAAATACTGTGGAATAAGGGGCAAAAATAAAAATTCGGAAAGATACCGT
>PKTO01000359.1 GCA_002869095.1 Clostridiales bacterium | reverse complement strand
TGATAAGCCTAAAAGACTTGGGTATGGTCGTTTTATGGGGAAGCCTAGTTGCAATGCTTTTTTATCTGGCTCTCCTTTTCAAGAGGCTGAACGACACGGTAAAGGGAGTCAATAAATTGATTGATGAAAACAGCAATGAGATAGGCCAGACAATCAAGGAAGTTCCAGAAATCACAAAGAACATAAACGACATCACTACCGAAGCCAACAACGGCGTTCAGGCAGTGAAGGGCATCATGAAAAATGTCGGTGTGCTTAAGAAGGTCGCCACGCCCGCCGCAAAAGCGGTGAAGAAGAAAAGGAAACATGAGGAAAAACCAAAAAAAGATTGATAAAAAAAGCTCCCGCATATTTGCAGGAGCCTTTTTTTATTATATTCGGTCTTTCAATTCTTCGAGACACTTGGGGCAAATGTTCTTGCCTTTGAAATTCTCAACATCCTTCGCTTGTCCACAAAAAATACATGCCGGCTCATACTTTTTCAAGATTATATGAGATCCTTCTACAAAGATCTCCAAGGCATCCCTCTCCGCAATATCCATTGTTCTTCGGAGTTCGATCGGAATTACCACTCTTCCGAGCTCATCAACCTTCCTTACAATACCTGTAGATTTCATTTATATCCCTCCTTATGTCGTAATACGACAATTTTCGACAATCTTCACTCTTTAAATGCTACCAGCATTTCCATAATAAGTCAACCTTTTTTTGTGAGTTTTTAACGATTTGTTTTGATACTCAAACTATATATCCTATTCCTCGAAACTCCCGTTTCTTCCGCTACGAATTTGACAGCTTCCTTATTCCTCATACCCTGCCGGGCGCAGTCATTCAAGAGGTCCTTTATCATATCGTCCGTGCACTCTTTTTTTGCTTGCCTTCCGCCTTCTATGACAAGGACATATTCGCCCCTTGGGTCCAGACTCTCATAATGCGAAATGAGATATTGGGCATTTCCGCGAATATGCTCTTCGTAGCGCTTGGTCAATTCGCGGCAAAGGACACACTCCCTTTCCCCGAGTATCTTTTGGAGGTCCAGCAGAGTTTTCTTGAGCCGGTGGGGGGCTTCGTAAATGATTGTCGTGCGTGTCTCGCCCGCTATTCGCTCAAGCGCCGCATTCCTCTCTTTTTTGTTTCTGTCCAGAAAACCCTCAAAAACAAATCTTCTGGATGAAAGTCCCGAAGCGACCAATGCATTTACGAATGCGCTTGGGCCCGGAAGTACTTCAAACGGCAAATTTTCTTCTATGCACAGTTTGACCATATCCTCCCCCGGATCTGAAATTCCCGGCATTCCCGCATCCGTTACCAGAGCCACCTTTTGTCCGTCTCTGACTTTTTGGGCTATCGAATGTTTTTTTCGGTCCTTGTTGTGCTCATGATAGCTTGTCAACTTATTCTTTATCTCGAAGTGATTCAGCAATTTCAATGTATGCCGCGTATCTTCGCAAGCGATTACGTCGCATTCCCTGAGAACCCTCAGCACTCTCATGCTTATGTCTTCCAAATTGCCTATCGGTGTGGGGCAAAGGTATAGTCTGCCGCTTTTATCAGTCATTGACGAATCTCCCTGCAAAGTATTTTTCGTATTCATAGAATCGGTTCGATGGATTCCTGCTCGTACCACTCGCTTAGTTCGGGCGTGAAGCTTCCATCTTCCCTGTAGACTGCCATTGGTACATCGAATACAAGTTCCGGTTTGCCGTCCCTTACGCTCTTAATGAGCATGAGGTTGGGTTTCTTGTCCTTGTACGGCTGTATGAACAATATCCTTTTGGGTTCAAGCCTTTTTTCCCTGAGGGCGCAGATGACGTCCACAAGTCTGTGCGGTCTGTGGACCATGTAGAAACGCCCGCCCGGCCTAAGCAATTTCGCGGCGGTTCCCACCACCTGGTCTATTGTGCATTTGATTTCGTGCCTTGAAACGGCTTTTGCCGCATTGCCGTTTTGAATCCCTCTTCCTGCGGCCATGTAGGGCGGATTGGCTGTCACAACATCGGCTGAACTCAGAGCGATATAATCCGTCGCATTCTTCAGGTCTCCGTTGATTATTTCGACCCGTTCAGAGAGACCGTTCATCATAACGCTCCTTCTGGCCATGTCCGCCACTTGGTCCTGTATTTCTATTCCGGTTATTCTTTCAGCGCGGCTCTTGCCTGCAATCAGAATGGGTATTATACCCGTTCCCGTCCCCAAATCCACGACCGTTTCGCCTTTTTTGACTTCGCAGAAATTACTCAGCAAAACAGCATCTATCCCAAAACAAAATCCGTTTGGGTTCTGAATTATTTTGAGGCCTTTCATTTGAAGGTCGTCCACTCGTTCCGATTCCTTGTTCCATGTTTCAACCATGACTTAATTTTCCCGTCTCCCTTTCAGTATTGCCTGGTCTTCTCAATTTCCTCCAGCAAAACATCTTTGCCGAAAATTCCATAATACATGCTTCTTATTATTCCGTTTCCGTCAATGAAAAAGGTCGCTGGAGTAAACTTGAAGTTATACTTTTCCGTTACGCTTCCATCCCTGTCGAGAAGCACGGGGTAATTCAATTCCAGGTCTTCGATCAGGTCCAGGGTTTTGTTGAGCTTGTCGTAAAAAGCCATGTTTATGGACAATAGGGCAATCTCATCTTTGTCCATTTCTCCGTAAGCCTCACGGAGCATCGGGAGCTCGTCCCGGCACGAAGGTCAGGTTGAGTACCAGAAGTTCAAAATGACAACCTTTCCCCTGTAATCGGAGAGTTTATGTGTTTGACCTTCATATGTGTCCAAGCTGAAATCGTATGCCTCTATTCCGTTGTAGGGACTGATGTCTTCCGCCGGATTTTCATCAGGCGTTTTTTCGGTGCATCCGGCCGCCAGCAGAACCAGACAAACTGCGGCGGTCAACAAAGGCCCGAATATTTTGATTTTCATTCTAACAGCTCCTCTTGATTGATTGTCAATACAATATGCTAAGCTTGTCTGCATATAGCAATATACCCAAAATAATCAAGAGTATGCCACTTATTACCTTTATTCTGTCAAGATGCTTTTCCAAATTCGGAATCTTGCCCAGAAGGTATTGATAAAACAGCGCAACCAAAAGGAAAGGCACCGAAAAGCCCAACGAATATATTGAAAGCAGATAGAATCCCTCAAGCATGTTGCCTGTGCTTCCGGCCATCAGCAAAACCGACCCGAGTATGGGCCCTATGCATGGGGTCCACACGAAGCTGAAGGCCATTCCGATTGCAACCGACCTTAAAAATCCAGGCACCGCAGCAGTCTTTATCTTCATCCTCTTTTCTTTTTCAAGCCTTCGGATCCTCAGCACTCCAACATGGTGAAGGCCGAAGAGTATTATTACAGCTCCGCTGATTTTTTCTATGGTTTGGGCATTTCTGACAAGCACCCTTCCCAAAATTGTGGATGCCGCTCCCAATGCTCCAAAAACGACAAATAGCCCCAGGATGAATCCCAGAGTATTTATGATTACCTTTTTTCGCAGAAAATCGCTTTCCATTTCATCATCAATCGTGCTTCCAACGAGATAACTCAAATAGACCGGCATGAGAGGCAGAATGCAGGGGGAAAGAAACGATGCTATTCCTTCTGCAAAAACAATCAATATGGAAATATCGGACATCACGCATCAGCTCCACCTTTTGGGTTTGGGCTTTTTTCATTTGTCGATTTATCGCTCCAGTTCTTGTTTGAATTCTTGCCTTTATTCTTGCTGTTAGGATTGTTGGCCTTTGTGTCTTTGCTGTGGTACTTGGGCTTTTTCTTTCGTCTTCGCTTTTTAAAATTTGATTTTGGCCTGGATTCGTCATCTTTTTTGTTTTGTTGCCCCGAATCAGAAGCTTTTTCGGTCTTGCCGCCTGACGGCCTTTTGCTTTGCTCTTTTGCCGTGTTCTCGGCGTCGGTTTTTCCAGTTCTTTCGTCCATGGGCTTGGCAAATGTGATTTCGGGCATTTCGGGAACATTCACGACCTGCTTGGGGCATTCCCCTCTGGCATTTTCTATCTTGTCAACCGTCAGCAGAATTATTTCTCGGTCCCTCTCGTGTTTGCCCTCTACCAGCACCTTCACGGACTGGGTCATCAAATTCCTTGCTATCACGACCCCGAGCCCTTGAAGGGTTTCAATCTTTTAGCCCACCTTTGGAAGCTGCTTGTCCAGGTATTGGTATGTCTCGTGCTCATACTTGAGGCAACACATCAATCTTCCGCAAATTCCCGAGATCTTGGCAGGATTGAGTGAAAGGCTCTGGTCTTTTGCCATCCTTATAGAAACGGGGTCAAAGTCCCCAAGCCAACTTGAGCAACACAATTTCCTTCCGCACGGGCCAAGCCCGCCAATCATTTTGGCCTCATCCCTCACGCCTATTTGCCTGAGCTCTATGCGTGTCCTGAACACTGCCGCCAGATCCTTGACCAATTCCCTGAAATCAATCCGCCCGTCCGCCGTGAAATAAAAAATGATTTTATTGTTGTCGAATGTGAATTCAACGTCGATCAGCTTCATTTCAAGCTTATGCTTTTCTATTTTTTCGTGGCATAGCGCAAACGCTTCCTTTTCCCTGAGCTTGTTCTCCGCATTTTTTTCATCGTCCTCGGGCGTAGCCATTCTCAAAACCTTTTTAAGCGGCTGAAAGACCTCTTTCTTGGGCACGAATCTCGTCCCTATTGCGACGTTCCCGTACTCAACGCCCCTTGCGGTTTCGACAACCACATTCTGGTTCTGCTCTATCTCGTACTCTCCCGGATCGAAGTAATATATCTTGCCCACTTCCTTGAACCTGACTCCTACCACCTTAATCATTTAAGCGCCTCCTGTATTTTTAGAACCAGATGATCTACAATCATCTGCTGATTTACCGTCCCATGCATTTTCTCTATAGCCTCCAACAGGGCTTCAATAGCCTTGTAGACTGACTTGCCGTTTGTTTTTCGCGCCAAACTCTTTATCTCGTCCATTTTATCATGATTGATAATGAATTGCCCGTTCTTTGTTTCAATGTAAAGGGATAAATCCCTGAACCATGCAATGATCATGTTTAGAATCCCGAGGCATTCCATCCGGTCGGCCTTTGCTATCCGCTCCGAAAATTCAAACATGCCCTTAGTATTCTTCTTGATGCAGTCACCGACAAACATCAAGCTTTTATCCCTGTCTTCCGGAAAAGCCGGTTCTTGGGCACTTTCATGGGAAGTTTCCGTGGAATTGCCCGAAATGCCGCCTGCCGGGCTTTCTTTGATAACTCTGCCGAAGTGAAGCCTTTGGCACCTTGACCTTACGGTGGGAAGCAGGCCGACTTCATTTGAGCTTACCAATATCACCAGACTCGAAGACGGCGGCTCCTCCAAAACCTTGAGAAGACTGTTTTGGGCCTGTGGCGTCATCGTGTCGGCACTGTCTATTATGAACACCTTCCTGCGACTTTCGTACGGCTTCAAGTGCATTTCCGCCTGAAGAGCCTTTACCTGCTCATTCTTTATGCTTCTTCCGTCAGGCCCCGTCAAAATTATGTCGGGATGGTTCAAGACATCGGCCTTCCTGCAGCTTACGCATTCGTCGCATGCCTCTTCATTTCCCTTTTGGCAATTGACGGCTTTTGCAAACTCATTGGCCATATCAAGCTTTCCCACACCGGATTGGCCTTCGAAAAGATAGGCATGGGAAAAAACCCCTTTTGCCAGGGCGTTTTTAAGATATCTTTTAACCGGCTCATGGCCTGTGATATTGCTGTATGCCATGTTTCTTCCTTTCAATATTTCTCGAAACGCTCAACGTCCGTTATGAATACAGTCGCCCCGCCTACAGTAACCTCGAGGGGCAATACGACAAAATTGCTTGTGTTGGCTCCGACCGGAGCCGTCGTTGTCAATTGCTTGCGTTTTTTGCATGTATCCCTTATCAGTTCGAGTACGCCATCCACCTGTTCTTTCGACACCCCGATAAAAAGAGTCGTGTTGCCGGAACGCAAAAATCCACCGGTGGAAGCAAGCTTAGTGACCCTGTATTCCTTTTCATTCAATTTTTTCAACAATTCCTTGGAATCCTCATCGTGTATTATTGCCGTAATCAGTTTCATTGGAGTACCTCCAAGTGTTTTTACCATTATAACACATATGGAAAAGATTTAAGAACAGTGGGCAAAGGGCAGGAAAAACTAAAAAGGGACAGACCTTTTTTACTCCATTTTTGAAGTAGGAAGGATTAAGAGCAGATATCAGATGTCAGTTGTCAGCTGTCAGGAAAGGATTACAAGCAAGGGCAGCTTGCAGCTGGCAGTGAGCAGTGGGCAGGAAAAGATTAAAGACAAGGGCAAAGATAAATGCAGTAGAAAGTTGGTCAGTTGGAAAGGAAAAGATTAAGAACAAAGAAATTGCAAAAGGTAAAAACCAGTTACTTGCAGCTTTGAATTGCACGGCATCTCCCGATGCGTTGTTTTTCACCGTTTGGGATAAGGCTAAACCGTTATAAATTCGCTTTGTTTGAGCGAAGCGAGTTTGCGGATTTTAGGTTTTGCCGAAAGACGAAACGGAATGAATAACCGCAAGAAGGGTGCAGCCGAAAATTCATTGGTGTGAGTAACCAGGCAGAAAAAGAAAGAACAGATGGCAGCAAAAGATTAAAAACAAGGGCAAAGATAGATGCAGTAGAAAGTGGAAAGGAAAGATGTAAAAACAAAAAACAAAGGGCAAAAGAAAGGCAAAACGCTCCATCTTGGATTCGAAGTCTATAAATATGCCAAAAATGGAGACAAAAATGTCTGTCCCTTTTGGTTTTTAAATCAAGGATTCAATAAGAAGAATCGCAATTATGTGCCCCGGATAGAAAAAATAGAAGAAGTATCGGTTCAAGCGCATATGTATTTTCCAGTCTTTGAATATTAAAAACAATGAGAATATGCTGAGGGACTGAAAGACCATGGAGAAGGACCACCCCGATGCCCAGGCAAAGAAAACCGACATGGCGGCATAGGCGAGCGATGCAAGTCCCTTGTCACTCATGAAAATATGAAAAATCCATATCATGAAAAGTCCGTAGGAACCGTACTGCAGATTGACAATGTCTCCGGTGGACGCCAAAATGGCGGCCAGCAGAAATCCGTAGCGGCCTCCGTTTTCGTGGAGCCATATCACCCATAGTCCTACAAGGATTGTAGGCATGATATTCAGCTTTCCGGGAGAAAACCATATATAGGGTATTTGCGATACTATCGCGAATACAAAAAGTCGTCCCATGTATTTTTTGAGATTAGAGGTTTTTTAGTAACATTTGTCTGCCTGCCATGCGAAAATGGGAAAAGCCAAGCGGCGTATGGCCCTCATGAATATGAGACCGGGGAAAAATATGTAGCCGACATGATCGACAAGCATGAATACGCATGCAAGAAACTT
>PKTO01000358.1 GCA_002869095.1 Clostridiales bacterium | reverse complement strand
TGCAAAAGTCAGGGCAATATGCACTGCAATAGCCGCATAAAACACACAGATTTTCATCAACTTCAACACCTTCAGGTCCCAGTGAAAGTGCGTTTTGCTTGCACGATTCAACACATTTTCCGCAACGTCTGCACCAATCCGCAATGTGCAGATGCCTGTCCTGCCTTTTTATTTTTGCTAATATATTGCCCGATGTAACCTTTCCTTCAAAACGGTTGACGTTGTCTTCTATTTCCTCAAAACTCTGCATTCCTACAGCAAATGAATCCATGACCTTCTGTTCGAGTGCAAAAGCGAAGGCTTCTTCCAAATTGCTTATAAGATTCCCGCCTCCCAGCGGTTTCATTCCATATATGCCCTTTCCGGCCTTTTTTGAGATTTCCAGAGCCTGTATCATTTCTTCTATTGTCCCGTCCTGTATGCCAAGACCCCTGAAATTGCAAATCGGGTGCAGGACCTCGAAAACATCGTGTTCATTGGCCCCGGCCACTCCTGCCACATGGTGCGTTGAAAGCCCCAAAGCCCTTATGTGCCCTTTTTCGCGCATTCTTATAAAGAATTCGATCGCATCCCAATGGCCTCTTATCGTATGGATGCTTTCCTGTTCATGAAGCATGAAAATATCTATATAGTCCCTGTCTATCGATTTTAAAGCCCGCGTCAAAGTATCCTCGGCAGTTTTTCTGTCATACGCATAGGATTTGCTTGATATTATCAGATTGTTTTTACCAATATTTTTCAAACCGTATTTTATGTGTTCGTAGTTGTCGTATAAGTCCGCAGTATCAACAAAATTGACTCCCTTGTCATAAGCCCTTTCAAGCAAAGCGCCACCTTCCTTCGCGGTAAGGTTTCTCTGCAATGGGCTCATAGTAAGACTTCCAAAACACAACCTTGATACAAGCAGTTCCGTTTTCCCCAGTTTCCTGTATTCCATTCTATTTCTCCAGGTAAGACTTAAGCAATTCCTCCAATATCTCGTCGCGTTCAAGTCTTTTTATCATTTTTCTTGCATCCTTATGGCTTGTAATGTATGTCGGATCCCCTGAAAGCAAATATCCCACAATTTGGTTTACCGGATTGTACCCTTTCTCTTTCAATGCTTCAAAAGCGACGTTAATTATTTCTCTTGTTTCAGCTTCCTTGTCGCTTCCAACATCATATTTCATTGTATATTGATCATTCATGTCCAATTCCCTCCTTTTTACCATTATACTCTTATAATCACCCGCATTTCAATCAAGCATTCAAAAAGAAGGACGGGAGCTTTTGTCTCCTGTCCTTCAAACTCAATCAACACACATTCATTCATTGGATTTATAAACGTGATTCCCTATCCATTTCATATGGTGAGGATCGGTTAAAACGATTTAAATATTGTCAATATATTTGTAAACCTGTTCCAATGAAGCCAATGCCATGCTTCTGTCTTTAGCTCCTGCCTGAGCCATGTTTGGACGGCCTCCGCCTCCACCTGAAGCAATCTTGGCCACTTCCTTAACAATTTTGCCGCAGTGAATTCCGTTTGACACCGCTTCCTTGTCAGCCATTGCGGCATAGTTCAATTTCTCTCCGTCATCAGAAACAAGCACCACAAGTCCATTTTCAAGCTTGTTCAGTATTTTGTCTCCAAGCTCCCTCAATGTCTCGGCGTCAATATCTTCGACCTTTCCGGTTATGACATTGAAACCGTTTACATTTTTCAATCCGCCAAGCAATTCGTCAATTGATGAATCCGCCATTTCCCTTTTAAATTCATCGTTCAGCTTTTTTGTCGTTTTCAGGTCTTCGAGAATCTGAACAAGTTTGCCTTCAACTTCGTTTTGGCTGTTTGCTTTTACAAGCTCCATGACCTTCTGCATTTCTTTTTCAGCCTGTTTGACATATTCATACGCCTTTCTTCCTGTAACTGCTTCTATTCGCCTTACTCCTGCGGCTATTCCGCCTTCCGCGATGATTTTGAACATTCCCACTTCGCTTGTATTGTCAAGGTGCGTCCCTCCGCATAGCTCTGTGCTGTAATCGTCAACCTTTACAACTCTGACAATATTGCCGTACTTTTCACCGAAAAGAGCCGTTGCTCCCAATTCCTTGGCTTTTTCCAATTCCATTTCAGAAATATCAATTTGCAAAGCCTCCATGACCTTTTCATTCACGATGGCTTCAACTTCGTCCAATTGATTTTCCTTTACATTGTCGAAATGGGTAAAGTCAAACCTAAGCCTGTCCGGAGTCACAAGCGATCCTGCCTGTTCCACATGTTCTCCCAAAACATTCCTTAGCGCCCTATGCAGAAGATGCGTCGCAGTATGGTTTCTTGCAGTATCCATCCTGTTCTTTTCGTCAATCTTTGATATTGCCATTTCGCCTATGCCGACATTTCCTTCTTTCACTGTTCCATAATGGATAAACAGATTGTTCTTTTTCCTGCAATCCGAAACTTCGAATAATCCATTCGGCGTTTTGATCCAACCCTTGTCAGCCAGCTGTCCTCCGCTCTCTGCATAAAAAGGCGTGCTGTCCATGATTATTTGAACTTCATCATCTTTTTCCGCTTCTTCCATTGGCAAACCGGATTTTATTATTGCAAGCACTTCTCCCTGAGACTCATATATATCGTAGCCTACGAATTCGGTTTTTTCGGTTTTAAGTTTTTCAAGTTCGGAACCAAATTCCCATCCCACCTCATTCTGGTCTTTTCTTGCCTGTCTTGCTCTATCCTTTTGAACTGACATTTCTTTTTCAAACTCTTCCTCATCCACTGAAATGTCCATTTCCTCCAAAATTTCCTTTGTCAAATCAAGAGGAAAACCGTATGTGTCATAAAGCACAAAAGCATCCCTGCCCGAAAGCTGATTGATTCCGTCTTTTCTCATTGCTTCAATATGCCCGTTCAAAATTTCAATGCCTGAATCAATTGTCTGCTGGAAGCGCTTTTCTTCAATCTCAAGCACTTTTTTAATGTATTCCCTTTTTTCCAAAAGTTCCGGATAGGCGTCTTTTGAAATTTGAATCACCTTGTCAACAAGCTCTGTCAAAAATTGCTTTTCAATTCCCAACAATTTGCCATGCCTTGCCGCACGTCTCAAAAGCCTTCTTAAAACATAGCCTCTTCCTTCATTGCTTGGCATTATTCCATCCGCTGTCATGAATGTTACCGCTCTTATGTGGTCGGTTATTATCCTTATGGATATATCGTCTTTCCGATTGTTTCCATATGGCTTTCCTGAAAGCTCCACTACTTCGTCCAAAACATATCTAATTGTGTCGATTTCAAAGATTGAATCAACATTCTGCATTATGCATGCTACACGTTCAAGACCCATGCCGGTGTCAATATTCGGATTTGGCAAAAGATTGTAGTTTCCCTCGTCATCCTTGTCGAATTGGGTGAACACATGATTCCAGAATTCTATGAATCTGTCGCAATCGCAACCAGGCTTGCATGTGTCCAATCCGCAGCTGAATTTCTCTCCACGGTCGAAATAGATTTCCGAACACGGTCCGCATGGACCAGTTCCTATTTCCCAAAAATTATCCTCTTTGCCTAACCTTACGATTCTTTCTTTGGGAACTCCAATCTCTTTTTCCCATATTTCATATGCCTCATCGTCCTCTTCATATACGGTGACCCATAATTTTTCTTCCGGCATATCAAGCCATTCGGTTACAAATTCCCATCCCCACTTTATCGATTCCCTCTTGAAATAATCCCCAAAGGAAAAATTCCCGAGCATTTCAAAAAATGTGGCGTGACGAGCTGTAATCCCCACGTTTTCGATGTCCCCTGTCCTGATGCACTTCTGACAAGTGGCCATCCTCTTGTTTGGCGGCACTTCAGTCCCCATGAAATATGTCTTCATTGGTGCCATTCCCGCGTTTATAAGCAGGAGACTCTTGTCATTTTGTGGAACGAGTGAATAACTCATTCTTGAATAGTGTTCCTTTGACTTGAAAAAATCCAAAAACTTTTCTCTGATTTCGTTTAAACCCATTTTTTCCATCATTTACACCTCCATAAAATAAAAAGAGCCCTCATCCTTGTTAGGGACGAGAGCACTCGCGGTACCACCCTAGTTATTGCCACAGCAATCACTCTTAATGCTTTATCGGGCATCAGCCGCCTCTTCCTACTCGTCTTCAGAAAAGGTGCTCAGAAGCTGCTTCACCGGATCACTTCAGGGCTTTTCAGCTTTCAGCCCCTCTCTTTGGAAGAATTGTCCGATTACTACTCTTCGTCATAGCGTCAACAATCACTGTGATTATATTAGAATACCCATTCATTGTCAATATCAACCATCAGTTTTTGCTATAATGCCTCCGCCCAGCAAATCTTCTCCTTCATACAACACAACCGACTGTCCTGGAGTAACAGCTCTTTGAGGATATACGAACTCGATTGAAATGCTGCCGTTTTCCAAATTACGGACTCTTCCCTGAGCCGCTTTTGCAGTGTATCTTGTCTTTATTTCAAACACCCTGTCTTCAGGAATACGCTTGTATTTAACGCTGTTGACTTTTTCCGCCACGAGTCTTCTTGTATATAAAGAGGAATTATCGGTTAACATA
>PKTO01000330.1 GCA_002869095.1 Clostridiales bacterium | reverse complement strand
TATGGGATGAATTTCAGGTATATGCCGGAGTTTGGATGGCGAGCAGGCTATCCGATGTTTTGGGTAATTACCGTTACGACCGTTTTACTCATGATCAGGTATTTCAAGAATAAAAAAATGTTGTAGGAAGGTGTGGCCAATGAATTATGTCATCATAGCCCTGCTGCTTTCACTGTCTGCCGTTTTTTCCGGTTTGACCCTGGGCCTCTTCAGCCTCAATGTGTCGGAGCTAAAAAGGAAAATACGCCTTGGGGACAGCAAGGCGCAAAAGGTTTACAAGGTAAGGAAAAACGGAAATCTGCTTCTTTGCACATTGCTTATAGGAAATGTAGCCGTTAATTCCGCCATGGCGATATATTTGGGAAGCATTGCAACGGGACTGGTTGCCGGCATAATTTCAACGGGTTTGATACTCGTGTTCGGTGAAATTTTTCCGCAGGCAATATTTTCAAGAAACGCGCTCAAGATAGGAGCAAAAACGGCCTGGTTCGTTCAGATGATGATTTATATATTTTCTCCAGTATGTTATCCATTGTCGAGGATTTTGGATTTCATGCTGGGAAAGGAACTTCCGACAATATGGACAAAGAGCGAGCTTGGAGAAATAATAAAGGAGCACGAGGATTCTCCCGATTCAAACATAGACGAAGACGAGGAAAGAATAATTTTGGGAGCCTTGTCTTTCTCCGAAAAAAAAGCATTCGATATAATGACGCCCAGAACGGTTTCATACTCCATCGAAGCGGGAAGGGTGATCGACGAAAGGCTTCTTGAAGAAATAAGGGAGAAGGGTTTCTCTAGGATACCCGTGTTTGAAAAAACCCAGGAAAACATAATTGGAATCCTGTATGTGAAGAAGCTGATAGGGTTTTGCGGCGGGACCAAAGCATCCGTTGGCGATGTGTGCGAAAAAAGGGGGGTCATCTTCACAGACGTCGATACAAGGCTGGACAGCCTTCTCAATGTTTTCATAAAAAACAGAAGCCATATGGCATTGGTTTATGACGATTATGGGATGTTCAACGGTATAGTGACCCTTGAGGACATTGTCGAGGAGATACTGAAGGTTGAAATAGTCGACGAACAGGACAAGATCGAGGACATGCAGAAGCTCGCCATAATGAGGCACAAGGGAAGGCTTGCGAAAGAGAGCGGGAAGCTGCAAATGGAAAATGAAACCGATGAAAAAGAATAGGGGAGAAATTTCTGATGCTTAGAACAATATACTTTTACATATTCCTTTGGGCGGGGCTCATTCTGACCCTGCCTGCGATGGCCGTAGTTGAAATCGTAAATATTTTTTCAAAATCAGAAAGCGAAGCCTTGTCTCAAAGGATAGCAAAAATATGGGGCAAGTCGGTCCTTGCAATCAGCGGCAGCAGTGTTGAAATAAAAGGGCTTGAAAACATTCCTGAAACGGGACCGGTGCTTTTCGTCTCAAACCATCAAAGCAATTTTGACATACCTCTTTTGTTGGGATGCATCAACCGGCCGGTAGGATTCCTGTCAAAAGAAGAACTGAGAAAAGTTCCCATAGTCGGCCGATGGATGCGTCATTTGAATTGCGTATTCATGGACAGAAGCAATCCCAGAGCGGCGCTGAAGTCAATTGGTGAAGCCGCAGAGACTGTAGCAAGCGGCAATTCAATGTGCGTATTTCCCGAAGGGACACGGAGCGGGGCCGAATCGATGGGCGAATTCAAGCCGGGGGCGTTCAAGATATACACAAAATCCAAGGCGGCATTGCTGCCTGTAGCGATTGAAGGGACATGGAGAATCCAGGGCAGGGATACCTTGAAAGTGAAATCGGCCAAAGTCATAGTTTCAGTATTGAAACAGGTAGACCTAGAAGACATACCGCGTAGGGATACACTTAAAATGGCCGAAAAAGTCAAACAAGAAATACAAATCGAACTTAGAAGTCTACGGCAAGCCTGATTATTTAAGATGCAAACGGGTATAAAACACTACATTAAGATTTGAAATCCGGTGATGGGTTGGGGTGGTCCGTTTGTATAGAGAAGTGGATTATGAATTCTATTCGGGTGAATTGTTGAAGCAATTGCCGAAAGGCGTTTTCCTGAATACCAGGAATGGAAGAGCAGCAAACACGATGACAATAGGATGGGCAAGCATAGGAATTATGTGGGGAAGGCCGGTTTTCACCGCAATGGTCAGGCCTTCGAGGTTTTCATGCGGGCTCATAGAAAAAACCGGCGAATTCACAATAAGCATTCCTATTTGTTCGGACTTCAGCGATGAATTGCTTCTATGCGGTCAAACATCGGGAGAAAGCATAGATAAATTTTCGGAGTGCAATCTGAACGCAATGAAATCAAAAACCCTTGAAACATATATAGTCGGTGACTGCGAATTGCATCTTGACTGCAGGGTTTTGATGAAAAACAAAATCGAGGGGGATTCGATTTCCCTGGAAATAAAGAATGAACACTACAAGCAGGACGATTTCCACAATCTCTATTATGCTGAAATTGCAGCTGCATATCTTATCGAATGAAAAGGCTTCGACTCTGGTCGAAGCCTTTTGCTGTCATTGCTTCAATTGGCGTTTTGTGTTTGTTTTGTGGGTATAAGTCAGAAAAAGGACAAAGGAGGTGCCGACATGAAAGAAATTGCATATATAGACCAGAATCTTGCCGAATTCATTCCGCAATTAATAAACGACAGGAAAAAAGATATTGCCGACATCAGAGGACTCATTGAAACTGGAGACTTTGAAGGGACAATCGAAATACTGAAGACGATAAGGGAAACTGCAAACACCTTCGGCTTCAAGGAACTCACAGCAATGTCTTCTCATGCGGTGACTGTCGCCAGGAGGAAAAAGGGCGGACAGGCAAATGAATTGATTGAAAAGATGGCAAAGCATCTCGAAAAGATAAAGGTCGTATATGTCGACTTTGGAGAAGAAAACGAAATGGATTTTTACGAGAGAGGAAAAGACATATTGTGACTATTATTGCGAAATCTTATAGAGATTTCCTTGATTTGAGCCGGGCATATCGTACTGGATTCTGCGTATGACTATATTTGTTATTTTTAGAAGATCGATTGTCTTGCCGTCGATGGTTTCATCTGAAGGATCTTTAATTCGAACAATTGGACGCAAAGGGTAATTTAAGTTAATCTCTTCTACGAAGGCGTAATGACCTGTGCTCAGTTCGACAAGCGTTCCAACAGGATAAGGTATGATTTTACGGACAAATGAAACAACCATATTGTAGTCGAATCTGGTTCCGGCATTTCCCATTATGTACTCTATTACCTCATTTGGTTGAATTCCCGTACGATAGGGCCTGTCGGAAGTCATTGCGTCATAGATGTCTGCGATTGCCACAATTTTTGAAAATTTATGAATTTGTGAGGGAAAGAGACCATTCGGGTATCCGGTGCCGTCGCATGCTTCGTGGTGCTGAAGGGCAATGAGTCTCGATGATGATTTGACTATGTGATCCTTGTAGAGATAATCGTATCCTCTTATGGTATGGTTTCTTATTATTTCATATTCATGTTGTGTAAGCGCAGAGGGCTTGTTCAAGATTTCGAGAGGGACGAAAATTTTTCCTACATCGTGAAGCATTGCGCCTATGCACAATTCGCAGAGTGAATCCCTGTCAAGGCCAATTTCAACACCGAGAATCAGAGAAAGTAGAGCAACGTTTAGAGAGTGCTCATATGTGTAGTTGTCCATTGTTTTTATATCTACCAGGTTTATGAATATTTGATTTTGGGAAAGTAGGTCATTTACGATATCCTTGGCAATTTTGGAAAGCATGCAAACATTGTCAATTTCGTTTTTGTCGGAATGCTCGCTTTGCCTCTTAAGCGTGTCGAAAGTCGATTTGATGGTTTTTAATGCCCGGCGTTTGATTTCCGGTTTTATGATTTCCTTGATTTCTATATGGCTGTAGTCGTCGTTGATGTAAAGAGATTCGATTCCGAATTTCTGTATTTTTTCAATGAGTTTTTCGTTTAGAGGCACGACCCTCTTAAGAAGTGTTCTTCCTTCGATGTCATATATGGTCTTAGCCAAGAGGGTATTTTCTTTTATACAGCTTATGGGAACTAGTCGCATTGATTGAAATCCTTTCTATTTATATCAAGAAGCGCATTCAATTTACATGATAATATGTTTGCAGACTCTAGTCAAAGAATTATGCCCACATTTAGTCTATCGGCAAAAAATCTTTTCTGTTTTAGGCATATAAATATCAAATTTGCAGGAATAAGTGTAATTTGAAGCAGAATTTGGTACAATGAAACGGAATGCTTGAGTGAACTGGATTCACACATTAATGGAGTCGATTCAAATATCAAATTTACTGGCATAGGGACATTTACAGCAGGATTTGGTATAATTGAAATGGATGCTCGAGTGAACCGGATTCACGCAGATGGCTAAGGGCCGGTTTCTTGTCAGCAGTCTGCTCTACAGCCCGACTCAGCTGCGATAAAGCCATCAGGGGTACGTTCAATTCCCTGGCCAGCGCCTTAAGGGACCGGGAAATTTCAGATACTTCCTGTTGTCTGTTCTCGCTTTTCTTATGCGACTGCATAAGCTGCAG
>PKTO01000104.1 GCA_002869095.1 Clostridiales bacterium | reverse complement strand
GAAAGCATATCCGTAACCAACCAGTCTGTCCAATTGCCGGTTATCAGGCCTCTCATAGCCTCCGACAAGGTGGATATCATGGAAATAGCCCAAAGGATCGGAACGTTCGAAACATCGATACTTCCATTTGAGGATTGCTGTACGGTTTTTCTTCCGAAAAAGCCTCTTACAAAACCCAAATTGTCCAGGATGCTCGAATCGGAAAAGCACATTGAATCGGAAGAGCTTATAGAAAAAGCGGTTTCGGAAAAAACAATCAGAGAAATAACCGTCAACTGAAAGGGGTTTTTGAATTGGCGAAATTCGTGAACAGATGGATCGTCAACTCCATTTCCATATATGTCATAGCGTGGCTGTTTGAAGGGGTTGCAGTAAAGGGCTTTGCAACCGCCATGTCCGCCGCATTGATGCTTAGCGTATTGAACATGCTGATAAGGCCCGTTTTGATTGTTTTGACGCTTCCCATCAACATAATGACGCTTGGCATATTCACGTTTATACTGAATGGTTTCATGCTGAAAGCCGTGGATTTTTTCGTGGGAGGATTCATGATAGACAGCTTTGCGACAGCTGTGTTGGCATCTGTAATGCTTACTTTCCTCAACATGGCGATAACGGGAATGACAAAGCCTGAACGAAGGCGCAGATAGAAAACGAATGCTATAGAAAATCAATTGTATACAAAAGGAAGATGCCGACAATTTGTCGGCATCTTTTATTGGCTTATTCGGTTTCTTCGCTTTCAGTTTCTTCGCTCTCGCCAATGTCTTCATCATCGACGGAAGTGTCTTCCTCTGCAACAGGGACAATTTCAACCGGCGGTTCCGGAGGCGTGAAGCCTTGGGGAGGAAGGAGCTGCCCTGTTGTCGGGTCCGGCGAATTTATCAAATTGGGATTGCTTTCAATGTATTCGTTTACACTCGGTTGAGGCGGTATTATTTGACCGTTTGGCAGCATGAATGATCCGTCAAGCATCAGCAATACGTTGCCGGGGAGTTGAACCGTTCCGTCAGGCATCTGTATGGCCTCATCGGGAAGGTTGTCCATGTTGTATTGGTAAAGGTAACCGTATCCGTGGACATTGCAGTATTTTTGAGGTATTTCATAGATCCAGTCCCTTGGCACAAGCGCATATTCGTCCTTGTCCAAATGTTCGGATGGAATATAGGGGACAGCCCTTTTTACGAAAACTCTGTTCTCGAGCGATGTTATGGGGCAATATCCCGTTGGAATCAGTCCGCTGTCGGCGCATACGGTCATTTGCACATGAACATCGTCATATTCCACAGGCTCGGTGCCTTCAGCGAAGTATTCGTTCCGCACCGTGTTTCTTGTGTCGAGGTAAGAAAGCTCGGTAGGCAGCTTGCCTGACTTTGTGTCTACTGCAACAGTTACTATTCCCTGCGGCTTTTCAAACGAGGTGTCAGGATAGCCTTCATGTATTTTGCTCATGAACGACTGCCATAGAATCGCGCTCGATCGGCTTCCGCTGTCAAGCTCCACCTGAAGGTCGTTCCCGATCCATACGCTCGCAGAGTAATATGGAGTGTATCCTACAAACCATGCGTCGTAATTGTCGGTCGTTGTACCGGTTTTGCCTGCCACAGGCATTTTGGAGTTGCTGGATTCAAATTTCGCTCTTGCTCCCGTACCGGCCGTCACGGCTTCATGGAGCATGTCGGTCATAAGGAAAGCGGTCTTTTCATCCACCACAAATTCTTTCCAGGGATCATTTTCGTAAATTATATTGCCGCTGTTGTCGGTTATTTTTGTGAAAGTCCTGGGCTTTACATATATCCCGCTGTTTCCAAGCGATCCGTATGCGGCAGCCATCTCGAGGGGTGAAATTCCTTCAGTCATGCCGCCAAGGGCTAGTGCTGAAAGGTTAATATCATTGTAGGTTCCGGATTCCCTTACTGTAGTAATTCCCATTTTTTTAAGATAGTCGACTGAATTTGCAAGTCCTACCTGTTCTTCTGTTTTAACCGCAACTACATTTTGAGACCAGACAATTGCTTCACGAATAGTCGAGAGGCCCCAGTATTTTTCCTTGTACCAGTTCTTGGGCCAAAGGGATCCGTCTGCCCCGTAGTGGGGTACATCATCTATGACTGTTGCAGGCGTCATTCCCATGTCTATTGCAGGTGTGTACACGGCCAATGGTTTTATGGAAGAACCCGGCTGCCTTGGATTGATTGCCCTGTTGAATATCTTCTGGCCGCTTATGTTTCGGCCTCCCATCAAGGCCTTTATAGATCCGGTCGAATAGTCAACTACAACGGAAGCGGACTGTGGCTGAACAACACCCTTGGAGCTTATTGAAAAGTTCTCTTCGTCTATCGTCAGGTTTTCCGAATCGTCGGTATTGAAAAAGGTTGGATTCGAATCAAGAAAATCCTTGCTCACAAGCAGATTTTTGGAATCGTCGTAACTTTTGCTTTCAGGCGGGATAGCCACCTTTTGTCCGTTGTATATCATTATCTCCGGAATCAGGTATTCGTCCGATTGGGGAAGATATTGTTCTCTGGAAGTGTCGGCCTTGTATGTGTCCCTGACCATTACCTGTATTCCGGCAACTTTCCCGTCTTCATACAAAGATATGAAATTGAGGCGCTTGTTTTTCAAAAGCACGAGATTGCCGTTTTCGTCATATCTGTAGTCTGTCTTCGGAATAAGAAGATCGCCGCTCTTGTCTACCATGTTGTCGTAACTGTACAATACTATTTTGCTGCTGACCACTTTGTTTGTTTCCGGATCCTTCCTTACGACTAGTATGTTTCCGTTCCTGTCCTTCGGGTAAATCAGCTTGGGGAAATTTTCCGGATCAGAGTAAACATCCTCGAGATGCTTCTGAATGTCCAAATCGAGGGTGGAGTAAATCTTCAGTCCCTGGGTGTAGAGTATTTCCTGCGCCCTTTCCCTGGTCGTGTTCAAGGATTCTTCCAGAGCTGCTATGACCTCTTCCTTCAACAAATCGGAAAAATATGATGAAATTTCGGAATTCTTGTTTTTGCTGGGATTGAGTATTGTTTTCAGGTCGGTGTTTACAGCGTCCTGGTATTCCTCTTCTGTTATATATCCTTCAAGCTTCATGAAGCCGAGGACGCTCTTGTATCTGTCGAGGCTGCTTTCATTGAATACGGTGGAATAGATTTCATCGTTTGAATCAATGATGTAGTCGTTTTCTCCAACGTTTTCTTTTTTAAGGACTTTTATTGGGGAATGGGTTGCCGGGTTCTGCGTTATTCCCGCAATAAGAGCGGCCTCGGGTATTGTGAGGTCATCGGCATTTTTGCTGAAATAGGTTTGCGATGCCGCGTTTACACCATAGGCTCCGCTTCCCAAGTAAATGGTGTTGAGATAGGCTTCGAAGATTTGTTCTTTACGCAGTTCTTTTTCAAGCTGCACTGTGTAGTATGCTTCCTTTATCTTCCGGGAAAGGGTGCGTGTGCTTTTTATCTCCTCCAGATAGAGGTTTCTTGCCAGCTGCTGGGTTATTGTGCTTGTCCCGCTTATCCGGCCTCCTTTTGATATGCCCTGCAGTACAGCGCCCACCAATCTTTTATAGTTGAATCCGTGGTGATCGAAGAAGGTTCTGTCCTCGGTTGCTATGAAAGCGTTTTTGAGGTCCTCGTCTATGTCCTCGTAGTCGACTATTGTGCGAAGTCCGTCACTCTGGATTTTTTCAATAACCTGACCGTTCTGGTCCAATATGAAAGAGTTCTCGTCAAGAATCTGGTTTATTCGCGAAGTGTCTACTTTCTTTATGTTTTTAAGGCTTGCGGCCACCAGTCCGGCTGTCGCGCCTGCGGCTACGAATCCTGCAATCAGTATCACCACAAGCAGTATCTTGAGAGCGCTCTTGAATCTGTTTTTCTTGTTTTTGGGTTTTGGTTTTTTATGGTCCATTTCATACCTCCGAAGGTTGTTTCTGTGATTATTATTGCATTCAAATGCTATAATATTATAACATAAGAAGAAAGGCGATTGGCAATAATGAAAGAATTGTAACAAACATAGAATATGGGAGCGATGAAGCCGATGGACAATAGAGAAAACAGAGAACAAAAGGCAATGATAGTAGGGGTCGAAGGACCGGGCTTGACGGAATTGCCAATAGAGGAGTCCCTCAATGAACTTCAGGGCCTTTGCGAAGCAGCCGGGGCAGTAGTTGTAGACAGGGTCACGCAGAAAAGGGAAAATCCTGATCCGGCTTTTTTCATAGGCAAGGGAAAGGTTGATGAAATCCGCAGTTTTGCCGAAGGTCTGGAAGTGGACATAATCATTTTCAACAGTGAACTCACCGGATCACAAATAAGAAACCTCGAGGAGGCAACGGACAAGACGGTAATAGACAGGACCATCCTGATACTGGATATTTTTGCCTTGAGGGCGACAACAAGGCAAGCCAAGCTTCAAGTGGAGCTTGCCCAGCTCAAATACCGTTTGCCAAGGCTAAGAGGAATGGGAAATGCCCTTTCGAGAACAGGTGCAGGGATAGGAACGAGGGGACCGGGGGAACAAAAGCTTGAAACCGACCGCCGCCATATAATGAATAGGATTGCGGAAATCAGGAGGCAACTGAGGAAAAT
>PKTO01000042.1 GCA_002869095.1 Clostridiales bacterium | reverse complement strand
TTGGACGAAAGAAGGAGAGAAATAATCGGAGAGGTTGAAACCCTCAAAAACGAGCAGAACACTGCTTCCCGCGAGATACCCAAATTGAAGAAGGCGGGTGGCGACACATCCGGAATTTTCAAGGAACTTAAAATACTATCCGGCAAAATAAAGGAAATGGATGTAGAGCTCAAGGAAATCGAAGGCAAAATGGAAGAAATGCTTTTGACGATTCCAAACACTCCAAGACCGGAAACCCCGGCAGGTTCGGACGACAGCGCAAACATTGAAATCAGAAAATGGGGAACCCCGAGGGTTTTCGATTTCGAAGAGAAAGCCCATTGGGATGTCGGCACCGATTTGGGCATATTGGATTTTGAAAGGGCTTCGAAGATTTCAGGCGCCAGATTCAGCGTATACAAAGGGTCGGGAGCGAGACTGGAGAGGGCAATAATCAATTTCATGCTCGACCTTCACACGGGAGAGCACGGTTTCGTCGAGATACTGCCCCCATTCATGGTCAACAGGGATGCGATGAAAGGCACAGGCCAGCTTCCCAAGTTTGAAGACGACATGTTCCACGTGCCGGCAAAGGACTTCTTCCTTGTGCCCACGGCGGAAGTTCCGGTGACGAACCTTTACATGCAGGAAATACTCCCGGGCGAAAGCCTTCCCATATACCATACCGCATACACCCCATGCTTCAGGAAGGAAGCCGGATCGGCGGGCAGGGACACCAGGGGGCTCATAAGGCAGCACCAGTTCAACAAGGTTGAAATGGTGAAATTCGTAAAACCCCAAGGGTCCTACGACGAGTTGGAAACACTCACGGCGGCCGCCGAAGAGGTGCTAAGGCGCCTCGAAATACCCTACAGGGTCGTATGCCTTTGCGGAGGGGACCTGGGCTTCTCGTCGGCATGCACATACGACATTGAAGTCTGGATGCCAAGCTACGGCAGATATGTCGAAATATCCTCGTGCTCCAATTTCGAGGACTACCAGGCCAGAAGGGCCAACATAAGATACAGGGACGAAGACGGAAAGGTTTCCCACATACACACCTTGAACGGATCGGGACTTGCAGTGGGAAGAACCTTTGCCGCTATTTTGGAAAACTATCAGAACGCAGACGGAAGCGTTGAGATTCCGGAGGCTCTAAGGCCCTACATGGGAGGCAAGAGCCGCATAGAAACGGAGGAGAACAGTGGAAAAATTTAAGATATTGGTGGCTGAAAGAATATCCGAAGAAGGCCTGGCAGTTTTTGAAGCCGCACCTGAAATGGAATTCGATGTCGAGCTCAAGCTCGGCAGGAAAGAGCTTCTGGACAGGATACCTCTCTACGATGCCCTTGTGGTAAGGAGCAAAACCAAGGTCGACGGAGAGCTCATAGAAAAGGCGGGACGTCTCAAGATAATCGGCCGCGCAGGAAACGGAATAGACAACATAGACATAGAAGCCGCAACAAAGAAAGGCGTGCTGGTGGCAAACACGCCCGAGAGCAACACCATGTCGGCCGCGGAGCTTGCCATAGGGCTTATGCTTGCCCAGTCGAGAAACATTCCCCAGGCCACGGCCCATCTGAAGTCCGGCAAATGGGACAGGAACCTTTTCAAGGGAACAGAACTGTTCGGCAAGACCCTCGGCATAATCGGTCTGGGCAGGATAGGTTCGCTTGTCGCAAAGAGGATGAGGGCTTTCGGTATGAAGATAGTCGCATACGATCCCTATATAAGCGACGAGCGTTTCGAAAAGTACCATGCCGAAAAGAAAGAAAAAATCGAAGAATTGATAAAGGTTGCCGATTTCATAACCGTCCACACCCCAAAGACCGAAGAAACCATCGGCATGATCGGGGAAAAGGAAATAGCCTTGATGAAAAAGGGCGTGAGGCTGGTAAACGACGCCAGGGGCGGAATAATCGAAGAAAGGGCGCTCTTAAATGCCTTGAAGAGCGGACATGTGGCCAGCGCCGGTATAGACGTCTTTGAAAAAGAGCCCTGCATCGGCAACCCTCTCTTCGAACTCGACAACATCGTCGTTACGCCTCATCTGGGCGCCAGCACCCATGAAGCCCAGCAGAACGTGGGAGAAACCATAGCAGGCCAGGTCATTGGAGGCCTCAGGGGAGAAGTCGTTCCCAATGCGGTCAACTTGCCTGCTCTCAACCGTGAAAACATCGAAATGGTCAAGCCTTACCTCAAGCTTGCCGAGCAGATGGGCAAACTCTACTATCAGCTAGACAGGGATCCGGCGGAATCCGTTTCCGTAAGCTATTATGGAGACATCGCAGGACAGGACGTGGACCTGGTGACATTGGCATTTCTCAAGGGCCTGCTTGAACCTGTGGTCAAGGAAGGCGTCAACTATGTCAACGCAAGGAAGCTTGCGGAGGAGAGGGGAATCCATGTGAGGCAGAAGAAGGATTCCGCAGAAAAGCACCAATACAGGGAATTGATGAGCGTAAAAGTCAAGAACGGCCGCGACACCTTCGAGATTGCCGGAAATCTGTCGGCGAAAAAGGAAGGCAGAATAGTCTACATCCTCGGATACGAGGTTGACGTAAACCCGACAGAGTACATGATGTTCATACAAAACATGGACGTTCCGGGCGTAATAGGAAGAATAGGGACAATACTCGGCAAATACGGGGTCAACATAGCCACCATGCAGGTCGGACGAAACAGTCCGGGAGAAAAAGCCCTCATGGTGCTCAACGTCGACGGACCGGTTTCCCCGCCCGTGCTCGAAGAGATAACAAAGAAGGAAGAAATAATGTGGGCGGAATCGGTTGGACTTTAACACTGTACGCTGATTGCGGACAACCATGATGCCAAAGCAACGTACTAATGCAATAAAGCGACCTTCGCCCGAAAAAGCATAAAGGGCGGAGGTCGCTTCAATAACCGTCATAAGGGCCAAAGCCCAAGTATTCCCACCTCTTGGCGAAAAAGAACAAATTTAAAAAAATGTCTTTGTCACAGAAACGAAAACGCTTCTTTTTATTGTATTGAAGGAGCGTTTATTATAAAATTTTAGTGCAAGGACTTTTCTGTTAATTTTAATCTCAAACACAAGAGGAGGAAAACGCATGCATAAAAAATTGTTCATCCCCGGACCGGTAGATGTCAGGGAGGATGTTCTCGAAAAAATGGCGACGCCCATGATAGGACACAGGACCAAAGAGGCGTCTGACTTGCAGCGAAACATTTCCGAAAAATTGATGAAGCTCATGTATACAGAAAATCAGATCATTCTTTCCACAAGTTCCGGAACGGGGCTGATGGAGGGAGCGGTCAGGTCATGCACAAGAAACAAGGCCGCTGTTTTTTCGGTGGGGGCGTTCGGGAAACGTTGGCATGAAATTGCACTTGCAAACGGTGTTGACGCGGACCTGTTTGAATCCGAATGGGGCAAGCCGACCACTCCTGAAATGGTTGAGGAGGCACTTTCCACAGGCTTGTACGACCTGGTCACAATAACCCACAACGAAACATCCACCGGAATAATGAATCCTCTGGAAGAGATTTCCGCCGTGATAAAAAACTATCCCGAAGTGGTCTTCTGCATGGATACGGTAAGCTCCCTTGGAGGAGCCAAAATAGAGGTGGACAAGTGGGGAGTCGACATATGCATAGCGTCAACCCAAAAATGTCTGGGACTTCCAGCAGGAATGGCTGTCTGCTCAATTTCGGAAAAGGCTGTAAATGCCGCAAAAGAAGTGAAAAACAGAGGCTTCTATTTTGACCTTTTGAAGCTCTACAACACCATAAAGAAAAAGGACCATCAATACCCCTCGACACCGTCACTTTCGCACATGTTCGCGCTGGATTACCAGCTGGACAGAATAATGGAAGAAGGGATCGAGAACAGGTTCGAGAGGCATCTTCAAATGGCTGACCTTGTAAGAGACTGGGCCAAAAAGAACTTCGAGCTTTTTGCCGACGAGAAGCATGCTTCCAATTCGCTGACCACGGTAAAGAACACAAGGGGAATTTCGGTTGCGGATTTGAACAAGGAACTGGGAAAGAGGGGCTTCATGATATCAAACGGTTATGGGGACCTCAAGGAAAAGACTTTCAGAATCGCCCACATGGCGGATACTCCAATGGAAGACCTTTCGGCGCTGCTTGAGAATATCGAAGATATTCTGGGATTGTAGGTGGTGAGGCCATGGTGAGAATACTTGTAACAGACGGTATGGACCAGTCAGCGCTTGAAGAAATAGAATCGTTCGGCTGTCAAGTGGTAAACGAGCATTATGAAAAGGAAGAACTGAAAGAGGCGGTAAAGGCGTTCGATGCAATCGTTGTCAGAAGCGCCACAAAAGTAAGGAAAGAAACAATAGACAGCGCTCTGGGCGGAGGGCGGCTGAAACTCATCGTAAGAGGCGGAGTCGGTCTCGACAACATAGATGTGGACTATGCCGAATCAAAAGGCATAGCGGTCCGCAACACCCCGAGGGCAAGCAGCCGCTCGGTTGCCGAGCTTGCCCTGGGACACATGTTCTCCCTTGCCAGGAACATAGGAATTTCCAACGTGACCATGAGGGGCGGCGAGTGGAACAAGAAGAAATACAAGGGCTTCGAGCTTTACGGCAAAACCCTGGGCCTGATAGGCTTCGGGCGAATATCGAGGGAGCTTGC
>PKTO01000364.1 GCA_002869095.1 Clostridiales bacterium | reverse complement strand
TGATCACATAAGGCGCCTTCAGATGCGATATTTCGGATTTTTTGAAATCCCCGCCAATAAACGCATATGGCAGGGTTGGGACTCCCCCCTCTTTCATTATGGTCTTCATCCTTTTCTTGTTGGTGACATCAAGCGCCTTCTCGGAATCGAAAAAATATCTCAAGCCCATGTATTCGGATACGGCGGCCGCCGTATATACGGGCTGGTCGGTTCCGGTTGTCATAACCCCGTCCACTCCATGTCTGACGGCCGTTTCAATGCACGCCTCGACGTCGAATGTGCTCGCGCCGCTTTGGAAAGTGCTAATGGCCTTTCCCGGGGCATTCTCATAATAGTCGGCAGCCACAACTTCCAGACCCATTTCGTTTTCAAGCCTCTCAATGGCATTGAGCTGGCAATGGCCGGCTCCCAGCATCATTATTCTCATAATCGGCTACCATCCCCCATTTCCAGGTTCTCTATCTCGTAAAGTTTGCCTCTTTTGCGAAAAATCTTCAAAACCCTAAAATCCGAATAGTGGATTACAAGCTTTGCAAAAATTTTCAGCAGGCTTGCCAATGTGTAGTTGGATTGTCCGTGGGCCCTTTCCTCATGTCTCAAATCAATCCATGCTATTTTTGATGTTCTCTTTATCAATTCGGCTGACACATAAACAAATCCTGAATCGTTTTTTTTGAGTCCTGCTTTGATTCTGCTGTCGAACATTCTGCAGCTGCTTATGCGTACAGGTTTTTTTGTTTTAAGAATGGAATTGAATGCCAGAAACGTCAGCTTGGAGCCCAAACGCCTGTACCACCTGTGGGCCGGCTTCTCAGGCACCGCAAAAACCAATTCAGCGCCCTTGTCCATTTCCGCCTTCATGAGCCCCAGTATTTCCGGAGGATGCTGCAGGTCGTCGTCAATCGTCGCGATTATGTCGCCCTCTGCAAATTGCATGCCGCAAAAGGTTGCGTTTTGCTGGCCCGAATTTTTCTTCAGCTTGATCAGTTTTATCCTGCTGTCCGAATTCCTCAGCTCTTTCATCACCCGGTAGCTTTCGTCCCTGCTTCCATCATCCACCAGGATGATTTCGACCTGTCCGAAACAACCTGTTGATGAGTCGAAAATGTTTTCGCACAATATTTTCAACGACTTTGCCCCATTATATACCGGAACCACTACAGACAATTTTTCCAAAGGCTCCATTCACTCACCCCTTGCCATTTCGCGCAAAATGCAGTCCGCCTTAAGGACCACATACTCCATCTCTTCGGAACTAAGATTTTCATAAAGTGGAAGTCTCACGAGGCTCAGCGCTTTTTCGCATGTCCTCTTAAGGTCCTCGTCATGATAACCCATGGATTTGCCCATCAGCGACATGTGGAGCGGCCAATAGTGGGTAAACGCCTGGATTGAGTCCTTCTCCATTTGGCCTTGAAAAAATCTTCTTCTTTCCGGCGAGTCGAATACCACGTAAAAAAGATGCGCATTGAAAGCTTCATGTCCGGAAGGCGCTTTAGAATACTCTTTTATGAATTTGCATCCTCCGTATTTGTCGAGAAGCCTTTCGTATGCGTTGAAAACTGCAAGACGCTTTTCAATTATGGAATCCATCTCGTCGATTTGAGCCCCTAAAAGAGCCATCAGAATATCGGACGGAAGATACATGGAACCTTCTTCGATCCACTGGTAATGATTGGTTTGGCCCCTGGCGAATCTTGCCTTGTCAGTGCCTCCGTTTCTGATAGATTCGGCCCTTTCCGCAAGATTTTCGCGGGCTTTTCCCAGTACAAGGGCTCCGCCCTCGCCCGCTTTGAAATTCTTTGTCTCATGGAAGCTGAAGCAGCCGAAATCGCCCCATGTGCCCAAATGCCGGCCCGAAGCCGCAGAACCCAAAGCCTGCGCGGCGTCCTCTATGAGTACAAGACCATCCCTGTCGGCCATTTCCCGCATTTCCATTATGTCCTTTGAAAGTCCCCCATAATGAACGGATAGTATTGCCCGGGTTCTTCCGCTCATTTTTTCCCTAATCTCTTCTATTCCCGAATTCATGCCTTGGGCAGCCACATCCGCAAATACCGGTTTTGCCCCCGTCTTCAAGATGCAGTTGGCCGTCGAAGGATATGTGAATGATGGCATTACCACTTCATCCCCAGGCTTCAGCCCGGAAAGGACTGCAGCCATTTCGAGGGCATGGGTGCCGGACGTGGCAGCCAAAACTCTTGCTCCCCCCAAAACATTTTCAAGCTTCTTTTCCGCATTCAGGGTGAACATTCCCCCTCCGGCAATAGAGCCTCTTTCCAATGCGGACATGACAGCCTTTTTTTCTTTGGATCCGATTACGGTTCTGTTAAAGGGAATTCTCATGTCAGTCTCCATTCCGCCTGTCCAGCGACAAGTGCCAATCGACCGTTTTTTCTATGGCCTTCTCAAAATCATACGCAGGCTTCCATCCGGTATCGTTTCTTAGCTTGTCCCCACGAATCGAGTATCTGAAATCGTGGCCCTTTCTGTCTTCCACAAAATCCAAAAGCCCTTCGTTTATTTCCTTTGCCCTGGAGTCAGACCCGTTCAATCCTTTCGCCGTCATTTTTATGAGCATTTTGGCCAATTCTATGTTTTCCATTTCAAAACCGGATGTGATGTTGTAGATTTCTCCCGGCTTGAAGTTTTTTATCAGTTCAAGCAATGCACCGCAATGATCCTTTACATAAATCCATTCCCTTACCTGTCTGCCGTCTCCATAAATCGGAATTTTTTTTAATTCCAACTCATTTTCTATTATCTTGGGAACCAATTTTTCCCTGTGCTGGTTCTCCCCGAAATTGTTTGCGGAACGCGTGACCACAACGGGCAAGTCATGCGTGTGTTTGTATGAAAGCGCAAGAAGATCCCCGGCCGCCTTCGAAGCCGCATATGGATTTCTGGGATTCAGGCATGCATTCTCTGAAAACGAGCCTTCGGATAGGGGCCCATAGACTTCATCGGTCGAAATCTGGATGAAGCTTTCGACGCCATGCTTTAAGGAAAGGTCGAGCATTCCGCGCAACCCCTCTACGTTTGTCCTTATGAATTTCCTGCTGCTGTCTATGCTTCTGTCCACATGGGATTCGGCGGCGAAATTGACAACGATGTCGGGCTTATGGCGTTCGTAGAGCTTTTCCAGTATTTCTTGTCGGCAGATGTCTGCACGGTAAAAAACATGCCTTTTTGACGATTTTATGCTTTTGAAATTGTCCATGCTCCCGCTGTAAGTCAGCTTGTCCACATTTATGATCAATGCGTCTTTTTCCGCCCCATGCAAAATGCGTACAAAATGGGAGCCCACAAAACCAGCCCCCCCTGTAATAAGATATGTCTTCATTTAACCATCCTTTTTTTATGTTATAATATTTTAAATCATCTTTTGAAAGGAATTGATTCCATTGAAAAAAATCGACTGTTTGGGAGACATGTGCCCGATACCTGTTCTTCTTGCGCAGAAAGCCTACGATGAATCATCTCCAGGAGAATCCTTCATGCTGGTAAGCGACCACAGCTGCGTTGTGGAATCCGTTCAGGACCATTTCAAAAGCAAATCGGTGTCCCTTTCCGTGGATGAAGTCATGAACGGAATATGGGAAATAACTTTCACGATGAAGTGACAAATCAGCAAAAACTCCTTTTTCCTATTTCCTTGAACCTTTCCATGAACTCCTTCTCCACAATGCTTGAGTCCATTCCTTTTTTATGGACAAAGTATATCTCATAGCCAAGCTTCCTGTCCTCAATCTCGATAGCTTTGAACTTCTTTGTATACAATTCTTTCTTGACCGCCATGTATGGCAGTAGAGAAACTCCATAACCCTTCTGTACCGATGCTTTGACAGACTCCATGGAGTCAAGGCTGAATACGGTGTTCAAATCGTTGAAAGAATATCCTGCATGCTTGAATTCATCCAGAACCTTTGTTCTAATGTTGAACTTTTCGGTAAGCATTATAAACGGCAATTTTGCCGCTTCATCCAATGTAATCGAATCCGGAAACTCGTCCGAGTTCAGTGCCACAAGAACCAGGTCGTCCTTTGCCACCTTCATTGTATCAAGTCCCTCCATACGGGGCTCGGTGCATATGAATCCGAAATCGCAAAGGTCGTTCATCACATCTTCCTCAATTTTTGTCGACGAATTCTACACCAGCTCGTAGTTATGGTAAGGAAACTGCTTTTTTATTACATAAAGCGCACATGGAAGAGCATAGTCAGAAATTGACCAGCAAGCCTCTATCCTGATTTCCTGGTCCGATTTTTCCGCATTTTTCATTTCATCCTGCATCTTTTCATATGTCCTGAATATGTTCTCGGCGTATTTGAGCACAATTTTGCCCATAGGCGTCAGTTCGACACCCTTGTTGCTTCGCTCGAGAAGCTTGTGCCCCATGCTGTCCTCCAGCTTTTGTATCTGCTGGCTTAATGCGGACTGTGAAATATGCGCATTGCTGGCCGCTTTCGAAATGCTCTTTATTTTAACGACTTCATAAAAATACTTCAAACTCTCTATATGCATTACAGCCCTCCCGTTATGCTGTTTATATGAATCAACTTAGAATCATTGTATCAGATTCAACATTCAATTGTCATTTTTTCAATTCTTTAATATTTTACCCCCGC
>PKTO01000311.1 GCA_002869095.1 Clostridiales bacterium | reverse complement strand
TGAATACTGCAATCTCTCATTTTAAAGCAAAATCGGCACTTAATCTTTCCACCACTCAAATTTCAACACTCAGGATATTTTACTATATATCATTTAAACTAAAGCGCCATTTTTTCCATTCCTATCGATGCGTTGAATGAACTCCTTACCAACGGTCCGGAAGCGACATATTTAAATCCTTTTTCCTTTCCTATTCGTTCATATTCCGCAAATTTATCAGGGTGTATATACTCCTTCAACTCGATATGACTGCTTGAGGGCTGCAAGTATTGGCCAATTGTGAGGATGTCGCAATCAACTGAAACGAGGTCATCCATGACTTGAAGAACGTCTTCTTCCTTCTCTCCCAGTCCGAGCATGATGCCGGACTTTGTAAATATTTTACTGTCGAAGCTTTTTACCTTTTGGAGCAATTCCAATGATCTTTTATAGTCCGCCTGTGGTCTTACTTCCTCATATAAAAGCGGAACCGTTTCCAGATTATGATTCAAAATATTCGGTTTTGAATCTGTTATCACTTTGAGAGCTTCCCAATCGCCTTTAAGGTCGGGTATAAGCAATTCAATGGTGGTTTCAGGATTTTGTCTCTTTATCTCATGAACCGTCTCGGCAAAATGGCTCGCCCCTCCATCATGTATGTCGTCTCTTGTCACCGAAGTCACAACAACATGCTTAAGTCCCAATTTGCTGCAAGCCAATCCTATATTCGCAGGCTCTTTCAAATCCAAGCACTGCGCTTCCCCTTTCGGCACCGCGCAAAATCTGCATCTTCTCGTACAAACTTCCCCCATTATCATAAATGTCGCTGTTTTTTTTCCGAAACATTCGCCGATATTCGGGCATTGCGCTCCTTCGCAAACGGTATTCAGCGAAAGCCCCCTTAAAATCGACATCGTTTCCTCTATTTGTTCCATGTTTGATATTCTTGCTTTAATCCATTCAGGCTTGTTTTTCATTATCGTACCTCCAACAAATTTTCTTCTGCTTCATGAAGCTCAATATTGAATACACTCTCGAAACTCCTGATCAATTCGGTTTTTACATCCCCAATTTCAACATCAGGTTTGAAATCCTCCAGTGAAGCAACCCCAAATTCTTTTATGCCACAAGGATTTATCATGGCGAAATATCTTTTGTCCACATTAACATTCAACGCCATTCCATGCATTGTTATCCACTTTCTTATTCGAATTCCGATTGCCGTGATTTTTTCATCGCCAACCCATACTCCCCTGTATTCCGGTTTCCTTCTTGCTTGCAAATTGTATTTTGCCAGTGTTTTTATTGCTGTGGACTCTATGCAATCCATGAACCAATGTGAATCCTTTTTTAGTTTTGCCAAATTGAATATCGGGTAGGCTACAATTTGCCCCGGTCCATGAAATGTTACGTTCCCGCCCCTTCTTGTCTCATAGACATCTATGCCTTCGGCGGCAAGAGCCTCGGGAGATGTTAAAAAATTTTTCACTCCACCACTACTGCCAGTTGTAAACACCGGAGTATGTTCGAGCACAAGCAGAATTCCTTCAAACTTATCTTCTTTAACCGATTCATATGCTTTTTTCTGTAATTCCAACCCTTCTTCATATTTAATGTATCTATTGTATCTAACTACAGCAAACATGGTATTCCCCCACTTTGTTGAATTTTGCTTTGATTGTCAAACTATTATTAGATTCAATACTACCATAAAATCGCAGGAATAGGTTTGTTTCTCTTAAAATAATTCCTCATAAATAATAAACTGTTATAGATATATTTATGTTTCTACTTAAAATGACACTATCTTTTAAAAATAAAATGCCTCCTTTAACTTCTGGAAGCATTCCTATCCGTTTCGATTCATTTGTCATTTCACGCTGTATTTTCTATCCGAATGTACTGCAGTCAAAGCCGCAGAATATTCCCGATTACCCTTGGCAAAACTCAACTTCTTTGACATTCCTGACATTATACGGATTAATCATTAAGAACGGTTTGGTCTCAACCCCATAGGCTATCACTTTTGGGATTCAGGCCAAACCGTCCCCAGTTATTCAAGACCAGTGGTTAAAGTCTCGAATGGACAACTTAATGCTATTTGTTTGCATCAATGATTTCCTTCAACTCAATATGACGATTTATATATCTGTTACCGTTCACTTCTCCTTTTATGTGAATGGCATTAGATGGACAATGGTGAAGGCATGCAAAACATGAAAAACACTTGTCATTCAGGGCTATCTTCCTATTATCTTTGTCAACCTCGATGTTGTCGACAGGGCATACGCTGGCGCAAACCCCGCACCCTGTGCATGTATCATCTACATAAATGTAGTTTTCAATACCCTCGCCATAAACATGAACCTTCAGTCTTTTCTTGCTGAATGGCTTGTTTTCTCTCCTGCTCATGAAATCAAACGCCTTTTTTTGTATGAATGATTCGTTCAGCATCCACTTTTTAGAAGTCTCAATATCAGACTTGACAGCTTCCAGATGCTTTTCGATCTCCTTTTTCGCTTCCTTTTCAACTTCTTTTTTCATATCAAAGGTCGGCACATAGTTGTCCACCATTTTGATCCTGTTTATATAGGAAAAGCTGTAACCCGCTTCGTCTGCTATATCCGTCAAGTGCTTTGCCACCGCCCCCGAGTAAACGCCATAGGTTGTGACTGCAAAAAGATATTCACAGTCAAACCTTGCCCTTTTCAGAAAATCCGCCACATATGACGGAACCCCCCACGCGTGAAGAGGAAATACGATACCAATCTTTTCGTCCGTAAATTCATAGGCGCCCTCTTTGACCATTTGAGGTATGGAGAGCAATTCCCCACCTATGGATTTGGCAATGTGCAAACTATTGCCTGTTGCTGTAAAATAAAGTGTTTTCATTTCAATGCCTCCATTAATCCTTTCTATGCCATTATTTAACGGCCTCTTGAATGATGCCTTATTCGTTTTTGCTGGTTTTAACCTTGTCTGCAAAGCAATGATAATATATTATTAGATGCAATCACATAGCTCTATGCGCCATTTAAATTGCTCTACGCGCCATTATTTATGCATTTACTTCATGCTTCAATCTGAACTGCTTCACTGTCATACCGGTCCATTGTCTGAAAGCCCTCATGAATACATACATGTCGCTATATCCCAAAAGATATGCAACTTCCTCGGTTGAAAGCACGCTGTTCATCAAGAAATTTTTTGCCATCAACTCTCTTGCATGGTTGACTTGCTTGATAAATGTAGTATTCTCTTCTGACAATTTCCTCTGCAATGTTCTTTTTGACAGAGCCATGTCTTTGGCGACAACCTCAATTGTCCCATTGCCTGCCGGTATCAGCTCCATAAGCAATGAACGCACTTTTGCAGAAAAGCTCTCGTCAATCTCAAGTTCCTGCATTCTTTTTTTGAGTTCCGGTTCCAAATAATTCCACATCATATTGTTTTCTGTCAAGAAGGGTTTCTTAACATCATTAATGGTAAAATGCAGTCGATTCACATCTGATATGACAGGCTCCACTCCAAAATATTCTATTATCTTTTCAGGGCATTCTTCAACCAATTCGATTTTTGTGGGTATTATTTTCAAACCTGTGCCGGTACGAATCATATTTATCATACTCATGTTTTCAGTAAGAGCAACCAGTCTCGGCAGCTTTGTCTTTTCCTCGTCGTCAAAAGTGAATCTTATGGTCAACTCTTCATCGGTCACTTCAATTATTACAATAAAAGGCCCGATAAGTTTTTTGTACTCTGCAACCCTCTTGAAACATTCCAGACCATTGCTTGCACACAGTCCGGCAAATATCGGTGGAGAGAAAGCAAATATCTGAGAAATATCACTGTATTTAATCATGGATTCATCGTCTATGCTTTCCTCAATGGCGTCCATCAGCTTGATGTATTTGTCCCTGCTGATATAAATGCCTTCCTTTTCCATGTGCAAAGGCAGGCCTGCAATCCTATACACCCTTTCAGACGGTATGCCGTAGCTCTCCAAATATATTTTGTATTCTTTTCCAATCCAGTAGGCTCTCTTCATATAATCAACTCCGTTCAATGACCTATAGTCGAATTTATGCTCCTGTGAATATGAATTTCCCAAAAAACATTACTATTTCCCTTCATATGCCTCCAAAATATCCAGTTAATATCATATTACACCTGTTGCCTAAATAATTACATTGCTTTCCGTGCTATTAATTTGACTTTATGCGCCATATTGTCGTCCGGCAAGCAATATGGACCTTTGCATTTCATCCGGCACCACCGGTTTGTATCATTGCATGGTTGTAAAATTGCTTGCATTAGTTTGACAAAAAAAGAACCGCCCAGTGTTTCTTGACAGTTATTTTTGCTTCATGTTTGAAAATTTCTTTCGGCTCAAGCACTGGTGTCATGCATTTTGCCTATTCAAAGACTTGACCATTCACATAAAGGTTTATATCCATATCTGTTTCATTTACGAGTCCTTCTCCCGCAAAGCAAAGCGCCAATGCTTTGTTGAAGAATGTTTCCAATGTTTCCTGCGATTCGCTTGAATCTACGAATACATAGGTTTGCACAGTGTCAAGCGAAGCCGATACATTTGCTGTGTCGAAATTCTCCTGTCTGTATTCAAACAAGTGCTCGACACGATAGTCCGTGACATCAAGATCCATCATCGCACCAACCAAGGTTGTCTGGGATGTAAGGCAAAGCGATGTGCC
>PKTO01000296.1 GCA_002869095.1 Clostridiales bacterium | reverse complement strand
TTTGCAGTTTCTTTGAGCAGGCGGGCCAAAAATGTTTCCTCAAGCGAACGGCCTTTCCAATATGGAAATATTTCCTCCCTCAACACCCGTTTCTCTTCAGCGCCAATCGCATAGGGATCTTGTTTTCTGCTTAAGAATGAATCCATTTCATCATCCACCCATTTCCATGAAAATTCGGGGCAGATAAAACCTGAACGCTTGAAACGTCCCGGAGTGCCTACGATAAGCTCGTCAGCAAAAATTTCTACCGGCAAGGTTCTGCATACTTCTTCAAATGCCAAAGCTCTCCTTATTATCAAAGCCTTTCCTTCGGTTTTCTTGTGAGACCTCGTAAACGCCTTCGCCCTTTCCACACAGATTCCGGGCTTTGTGTCAATGTACAGCCTTTTCTGTCTTTCCATTCGTTCGGTCAGCATTTTGTCCCTCCTCTATCTTCTTTTCAAATATTCTATAAGATGTTCGCTTGCAAGACCCAAATGGGCCTTCAAGATATCGCTTGCCAGTTTACCGTTTTTATTTTTGCATGCCTCCAAAATCAATCTGTGCTCGCTTTGAGATGTTGAATGGTATTTCATGTCGACAAGATAGAGCATCATGTACCTTTCCACGTTAGCATGGAGAGGAGCTATCATCTGAATCAATTTTTTGCGATTTGACGCCTCATAAATTATTGAATGGAACTTCCAATTAAGTCGGCTCAATGACTTTCCATCGGTTTCATTGTCCATTCCGTCGAGTATGGCTTCCGCTTTTTCTATATCTTCACCGGTAATGTTCTCAGCTGCGATTTCTATTGCACCGCTTTCGAGCATGGTCCTGATTTCAAAAATTTCCTTTACCTCGTCGACCGAAAGATTGGATACAAAAGCCCCCTTGTTTATTTTAAATTCAACAAGCCCTTGTACTTCAAGAGTCCTCAAGGCTTCACGGACAGGTATCAGGCTGGTTTCAAACATTGCAGCTATCTCTTCCTGCTTAAGTGCCTGGCCTTCCTTGAATTTTCCGGTTAATATAGCTTCCTTCAATTCTTCGGCAATAATATCCGGCATGCTTTTTCTCTTCGCTATTGTGTTTGAAATCAATCGGCATACCCCCTTTTTTTAAGGATATCACGCGAGCGGAACAAATGATACTATATTTTATATTGTATACATTATACTTAAAAACTAAACACATAAGGAGGGTTCATTAAGATTATTTTCCAAATAAAAACACAATCCCTGAATGATGCAGGAATTGCGCATTTTATCAACAAATTATATTATAGTGCCCCTGAATCCATGAATAAGGCAATTCTTCAATTGGTTCTGTTTCCAAAAGGCATTCCGTATCGGATTTTAAGGCGTTTATTCCATCCCCGATATGCCTTTTCACATTACTTGGCATAAGTTTCTTTATGGCTTCGGTCCTATCTTCAAAATCAACATCGATTTCTCCAATATTGCGCTTTGAGTCTTCTTTTTTGTTTTTCATTTTAATTCCTATTTTTCATTCGGTACATATTTCTTTGCCTTATGGCTTATTACCCGGGGAATGTGACAGTTTTGTGATGAGATTTTATATTTCTCATCGTCTTATGCTCACTATCAGGTCAATGACTTTTTGCCTTACAAGATCCCGCGTATTTTCGAAACCTTCTTTGGGACCGCCAGACGGGTCATCAAGCCCCCAATCCTCGGTATGGTTCGCCGGAACAAAGGGGCAAACAACATTGCAGCCCATGGTTATGAGAATATCGACTTCCTGGGGAATATCCGTCAAAAGTTTGGGATAGTGGCTGCTCATGTCGACTCCCGCTTCCTCCATCACCTCTACTGCCAATGGCTTGACCTCGGGATACTTTTCTGTTCCCGCAGAATAAGCTTCGATTGTGTCTCTTCCCAGTTTTTTTGCCCATCCCTCCGCCATTTGCGACCGGCAGGAGTTGTGCACGCAAACAAAAGCAACTGTCTTTTTTTTCATTTCTACCTTCCTTTCACACGTCTAGAATATTTTATACCTCTATTTTCAAGGTCTAATCGAATGCTCTTCGAGTTTTGTTTGACAACTTAACCAGCGTAAGCATAAGCGGAACCTCGACAAGTACTCCTACGACCGTTGCCAGCGTCGCTCCCGACTGCAATCCGAAAAGCGAAATCGCAACTGCGACCGCAAGTTCAAAGAAGTTGCTTGCTCCTATCAGCGCCGCGGGAGCGGCAATGTCGTGCGGCAGTTTCCACGCCTTGGACCATCCGTATGCAATCAGGAATATCATAAATGTCTGAATGGTTAGCGGAACGGCAATCAGCAGTATGTGTACAGGATTGTTCAGAATAATTTCTCCTTGGAATGAAAAAATGATGATTAGCGTCAACAACAGCCCTACTATGGTTGTATTGTCGAATTTTTTAATAAACACATTCTCAAAATAGTCCTTACCCCGTTTTTCAATAATTGTCCTTCTCGAATACCATCCTCCCGCCAGGGGAATCACAACGAAAAGCGCAACCGAAAGAAAAAGCGTGTCATATGGGACTTCGATATTCGAAACCCCCAGAAGAAACGCCACTATGGGCGCAAAAGCCACCAATAGAATCAAATCGTTTACCGCAACCTGCACCAAGGTGTAAGCGGGATCGCCTTTTGTCAGATGGCTCCATACGAAAACCATCGCAGTACAGGGGGCGGCTCCAAGAAGAACTGCTCCTGCCAGATACTGGGTGGCAATCTCCGGTGAAATCCATGCGGCAAAAACAACTTTGAAGAAGAATGCGGCGACAAGATACATCGTAAAAGGTTTTATAAGCCAGTTGACTACGGTTGTAACCGTAAGTCCCTTGGGCTTTTTTGTAGCCTCGACTATGCTGTGAAAATCTATTTTCAACATCATGGGGTAAATCATAAGCCAAATGAGTATGGCTACAGGGATTGATACGTTTGCATACTCGAACTTGCTGAGAGTATCTGGAACCGCCGGAAACCAACTGCCTACAGCGACCCCAACGGCTATGCAAAGCGCAACCCACAGTGTCAAATAGCGTCCGAAAATTCCCATTTCCTCGGAAACCTGTTTCTTGTCCAAAGCTTTCGGTTTCATTATTTTTTGATTTTCCATTTTTCCCTCCTGTTTACCCATTTAAACTGCATCCGTTTCTATGTTTTTCAATACAAAATCCTTGTCTTCTCGTATGTTTTGACATGTAAAACCATGTTCCATGTAATTTTCATAACGCTTACTGTCTTCGGCGCATATTGAAATCCTGTAAAAAATATTTTCCAAATGGCTCCAGAGTTGGGGATTTTCATTCTTGAATTGCTCATCGATTTTGTAATGAACCCACTGAGCATCCTTTTCTGCGATTATTATGCCGGCCTTCCTAAGCTTTGCCAGATGCCTTGAAATATTGGATTGATTCAGCCCCAATATGGTCTCAATCTCGCACACGCAAAGCAGATTGCGGCTTAGCAGATTCAGAATCCTCAATCTGTTTTCATCAGCAAGAGCTTTCATTATTTCCACCTGCTTCATGGTCCGCCCCCTTAGTATATGATTATTTAATCATATACTATCACTGGAGAAATCTTTGTCAACAAAATCAACATAGATTTAACATAAAGGCGGGGTGAATATGCTATCGCACATTCACCCCGCCTTTAATTGTTTTTCAAAATCAGTCTCTTCAATTGTCTTTGCGTTCTCTTATGAGCTTGCCTTCGTTCCATTTCTGCTTGTACTTGTCAGTTTCGCCGTCGGAAGTGTTTTTCTTGTTTACAACATATGTTCCATAGCCTTCGTAGTCCTCGTCGTCTTCTTCGTATTTTGTATGTTTCAGATCGTTTTGCCATATTCCGTAGAAATAGTTTCCGTTGGCTTCGGTATACTTTCCGTAGCCTTCTCTTTCACCGTTTTTCCATGCGCCGTCGTAAACGTCTCCGTTTTGGCAGTAAAGCTTTCCATAACCGTTATATGAGCCGTCTTTGAAATATCCTTTGTACATGCTTCCGTCAGAATATGTCATGACTGCATATCCCGTCCTTTTGCCCATCATGAAATTTCCGTCGTATTTTGTTCCGTCGAAAGCTGTAAATTCGCCGTTGCCGTTTTCCATGCCGTTGGTTACGCTTCCTTCGTAAGTGTCCCCATTTGCATAAACTATGTCCATGCTTCCGTTGAACAAGCTTCTGTCAAAGGCCTTGCTCTGAATGTCCAATGTCTCAAAAGGACTTTCCCATTTATAAGCCTTGAGCTGGTCTTTTTCATCTGTTCCGTTTACATCCACACAAGCGTATCCATCAAATGTTCCTCCGTTGAATTCCGCTTCCACAATGTCTCCATTTGCGTAGGTGTATTCCCCATAGCCGCAGTAGGTGTCGTCACCGAAAAGACCCTCATAGACATCTCCGTTAGCCGCTGAGTACTTGCCTTCTCCGCTCATGACTCCGCCCGTAAAATGTCCTTCGTAGGTGGAACCGTCAGGGAATGTCAATGTACCCTCTCCGTCGAATTTCCAGTTTTCATAGCCTCCCTTGTATGTTGTTCCGTTGCCGAAGACAAGCTGGGCGCTTCCTCTGAAATTTTCGGGGTTCCAGCCGCTCGATATTTCCAATGTGTCGGTCGGCTCGTCGTATGAAGTGTCAAAACCCAGGAGCGACGCTATCTGCAAAAGCGGAACATAGGCAATGCCGTCAATTGCGACAACTTTTTCCGTTATCCAGCTTTTATTGTAGCTTATTGATGTTTGACTTCTGTTGGCTTCCATTTTTTCAACCTCAGCGTCCCCGCTTT
>PKTO01000193.1 GCA_002869095.1 Clostridiales bacterium | reverse complement strand
TGTCTTAGTTCTTCATTTTGCTTTTCCATTAATTCAATTAATCCATTTTGTAAAGATACCGGTTTATTCATTTTATTCTCCTATTCTAAGCAATTCCCGGGTATAATTTTTCCCCGGATTCACTGGTCAGATATTTTGCGCAAAGAGGGACTATTCCCTTTTCCCCGGAAATAATTCCTATTGTGCATCTTTCGAGTCTTTCAAGATCTATGTTCCATGCGTCCTGGAATGCCATTCCCCCGATTGTCAGGTATTCCTGCTCGTTGTATGTCCAGTTCCGCTTTGTGATTATTCTTGTTCTCTCGGCGGCATCTTCAACGGGTTTCCTTTGTGAAAACTTTGTCATTGGATAGAGTTTTCCCTTTTTCAGGAGAAAAAACGCATTGAAGGAGCACAATGGATGCTCGCACACTGGAGGCAGGAAATTGTTTCTTTTTACTTCTCCACAGGTCTGCTCTTCTATTTTGTCAAGCACCTCGGGTATTGTTATCCTGTCATCGTCTGTAGGAATCTTGGGTATGTGGCCGAAATAGCTTATGGGCTGGAAGAACACTCCCTTTACGGCAGGAGTATTGGCCTTTGCATACTCGATTATTCTTCCCAGTTCGTTTTCGTTCCGCCCGGGGACCACCACCGGAACCAGCACGACTGCTATTCTGGCTTTTTTGCAATTTTCGACCGCTTTCATCTTGTGCTCGAGCAGGCTTTCCCCCGATGTGTAGTTGTATGTCTCGTCGTTGAAACCGTCAAAGCCCAAGTATACTGTGGTTATACCCGAATCCCTGAGCCTTTCAAGATACTCCATGTCTTTGGATATCCTTATTCCGTTGGTGTTGAGCTGTATATAGTCGTAGCCAAGTCCCTTCGCATATTCCGCAAGCAGCGGAAGGTCGTCCCTTACTGTAGGCTCGCCTCCGCAGAATTCCAGCGGATACGGCGAACCGGTCTGCCTGAGATATCCATCAAGTTGGCTCTTAAGCTCATCCAAACTAGGATGGTATGGCTCGCTGTTTCTCGTTCTTGTAAAGCATACGGGGCAATTAAGGTTGCATTTTCCCGTTACCATTAGAGCGGCGCTGCAAAGGTCCTGCTTGTGCGCCTGACAGTATCCGCAGTCATAAGGACAGCTATTTGATACGCTTTTAGGGTTGGGAAAAGCACCCCGCGGCTGGTTTCCCGCAGCGTTTGTCCACTCAAGATATTTCTCCGAATTTTCCCGCCACACTACGGTCTTGAATGTTCCGTGTTCAGGGCAGGTCTTCTTCATGTACATGCTGCCGCCTTCCTCGATTATGTCGGCATCGATTATCTTGAGGCAGACCGGGCACAGGCTTTTTGTCTTTCTTGCCGGTTCCATGCGCCTCACTCTCCCTTTGTTCCGTAGATTCTGCTTCCGTCGGCGGCCGTGAGGTGATATGCGCAAAGCGGAATGAGCCTATTTTCGGTCCCCACGACATGCACGCAGCAACCCTTGAGCCTGTCGATGTCAATGTTCCAGACATCCTGAAAGGGCATGCCTGAAATAGAGAGCCTGTAGTCCCTTATTCTTTCTATTGCTTCCCAGTCTCCGCTTTTTCCTTTTTCACCCATCCTCCAATGCTTGTCCGTGAAGGTGTTTGCACCGTTCGTAAAATAGTCGCTGTTGTCTTTTTCGGTTTTGGCGGATTTGTATGCTTCCATTCTTTCCCTTATAAGCTGCTTGGACTCTTCGCCTATTTTTGTTGCCGCATGGAGGCGGTTTTCGTAGTCCAGCAGGAAAAGGCTGCTGAAGGCGCAATGCGAATCGAATCGTTTTCTGGGTATGAAATGGTCCATCTCAAAACCGTCGTCAGTCTGTTCGATCAGGCTCTTAAGCACATCCTGAAGGGTCATCCGCTTATCGTCCGACGGCTGCTCGTAAGGGAAGCGTCCGAACCAGCTTGCCGGCTGGAAATGAATTCCCTTGACCACGGGCATTTTGCTCTTTGCATAGCGCAGTATGTCTCCTATGTTGTCGTCGTTTAGACCCCTTACTATGACCGGAACCAGAAGCACTCCCATGCCTGCCTGTCTGCAGTTTTCTATGGCGGACTCTTTGACCGAAAGCATCTCCCTTCCCCTTGTGAAGAGGTGTATGTCTTCCCTTGTTCCGTCGAATTGAAGGTAAACGAGGTCAGCTCCGGCATCCTTTAAAGCCTTTAGATATTCGTAGTCTTCGGATATGCGGATTCCATTTGTGTTGACCTGTATGTGCTTGAAGCCCATTGATTTGCCCATGCGGATTATTTCGGGCAGGTCGTCCCTTACTGTGGGCTCCCCTCCGCTCAGCTGCACCGAACATATGCCTCCGGAGTCGAGTATGGTCTGATACATAGCCCTTATCTCTTCCATGCCGGGATTGAATGGCTCTATCTGGCCGGCCTGGGCAAAGCATATGGGGCATGCCATGTTGCATGAATTGGTTATTTCCATTACGGCCGTGCAGGTTCCCCCCTCGTGGTCGGGACAGAGCCCGCAGTCGAAGGGACATCCGTGTTCTTTTTCTTTCATTGTATTTTCCACAGGATCGGCATGCACGCAAGCCTCGCCCCACTTTTGGTAAAGCTCCGCGTCTCTCCAAAGAAGGACCTTCCAAGAGCCATGTTCCTGGCATTTTTTGTTCATGTAGACATTGTTGTTCTCGATTGTGACAAAGGCCTCAATCCTCTTCATGCATACAGGACAGAGGCTTTCGGTTTTCCTAAGCATCACAGTCATTGCTTTTTCCCCTTTATGTCGCTTGGGCAAGTCGAACAACTTGCCTTGCATCCCGCACTGCAGGCTTTTTTTGCCAGTTTTGACGCGATTGCATCTTTTTCTTCAACATGCCATTTGTTGTACAATTCGGTTTCTTTATCAATTTTCTCCTTGAATGCTCCATGGTCACCGCATTGCTTCATTATTAACATTTCATCGTTTTCAATAACAACCACCGCATCGATTTCTTTTCCGCAAACCGGGCAATTGCTTTTTTCTTTTCCCAGCACTTTAATCATTCAAATTCTCCTTTCCAAACAATTTCTCTATAGCCGCCTCTATGTGTGCAAAAAGTTCGTCTCTTTCAATCTTTCCTCCGGAACTTATCCTGTCGTCAATGAGTCCCTTTATTATAAGCTCGAACAGATAAAAGGATTCCTTGAGCCGTTTTTTCTCTTCTCCGTCCATTTTGATCCTGTATGTAAGCTTCTTGAAAAAATTGTAGAAGGGCTGGACCTCTGGATCCTTTCTTATTTCCGCCGGGGCGAGATAATTCATCATCAAATATATCCCCTCGTATTTTTCAGCAAAATCAATCATGTTTTCAGCCATGAGGAGACAAATGGTCTCTATGCCGCTTTTCTTCATTTTTTCTTTGTTTGCCACAAGATCCTCGAAAACGTTTCTATAAAGTATGTTGAAGCCCTTGATTATTATTTCTTTTTCAATTTCTCTGATATTCTTGACGTAATTGTAAAGAGTCATGGGAGAAACCCCAAGGGCTTTCGCTACATTTCTGGCTGTAAGCGATTCAACACCCTGGCCTTGAACAATCTCAAATGCTTTGTCTATGATTACGCTTTTGTCGTAAATAGCCTTGCTTCGGGCCATTTTTCTCCCCCCTTTCCATCTATGTCATCTTTCTTTATCTTTTTATGATTCGGCAAAGCGATTCAAGCCTGTCTGCAGCTGCAAATGTATTCATTGAGTCGGGATTCCAAAAATCGCCGCTCATAAGCCATGCCGGTATTCCGCATTCTTCCGTGGTTTTTGCCACAAGCATTTTGCCATGAGTTCCCATCCGCCTGTCGAAATCGAGGAATCCATACACCATTGCTGAAGGCTCAAACTTCTTTATTGCACTTATCAGCGCATCCGATTCGGTAAAAAAGCCTGCCGCCATAGGAAGGCGCATCCATAATTTTGCAAGGGATTCTATTCCGTCCATCGCTTCCACTCCGGACTCGTCAGGAATCATTGACGCGAACACGGCGCTGAATACTGTTGCCACACCATTCTTTCTGAAAACCTCTTCTATTTGTGGATAAAGGTAAGGCATGAAATAGAAGCCCACTTTCGGAGAGCCTTCGGGCAGTATGCCCCGCTTATCCCTTACTGCCGTCTTCAATTCTCCTGAAAGGTTTTTTATTACACCTGGCAGTGAGTCTGAACCTGTATCCATGAACATGACAAGACCGCTCGACACGAGTGCAAGAGCAGCTCCTCCCATGGGCTGGAGCGGAGCCTTGCTCACATAGGAATTCAGTCCGTATACCTGAATCGACAAATGTCTCCACCAAGCCAGTGACTCGTCTATGCATTTCTCGTCGACACTTATTCCCCATTTTTCAGCCGCATTGAAAACTTCACTTATTCCCGCCTTCAGATAGGCCATTGAATTTTCATAAGAGCCTGGGCTTTCAAAATCGCCCGGCATTTTAAGAAGCACGCTTTCCCATTCAAGTCCGGTCTGCATTTTTATCATTTCGTCCATCTTGCCGGCTTCATCGCAAACAGCGCTTGCTCCAATATACAAATCAGGCGGCGGCAGTATTCCGCGTTTAATATAAACGAAACGGCTGCCGTTTAGAAGACAGTGCCTGCACGAAGGGTTCCATCCGACAGAATAATTGTATTCCCTTATCTTGTCGGAAAAGAGGATCATCCTTTCAAATGTGGCAAGCACCATGTCGGGCGTGCTTGCAAAAATCCTTCCCTTTCCAGCCCTGCGCAAGGCTTGCAGGATCCTGCCCGGCATGGCGCCGATATAGGTCCGCCG
>PKTO01000200.1 GCA_002869095.1 Clostridiales bacterium | reverse complement strand
GCTGTTTGCGGCTGCTAGGGTTGCGGGGTGGTGCTCGCACAGGATAGAACAGGTGATGAGCGACAAGAAAATCATAAGACCGGCATACAAGTACGTGCGGGACTTCGAGGATTACGTTCCAATTGAATGCAGGACGGAAAAGGAAAATTTTGAAATAAAACTGCCTAGCGCCATTTAGCTCGGCAGTTTTAATGCATGGTTTTCCGGCATCTCCTTTGGGTAGAAATCAAATACTACAAAGGAGGGATTTCAAATGATGCAGTTCTTTAAAACATATATTGTCGTATTTTTTGTCTTCATGGTCATAGACATGCTTTGGCTTGGGATTTTGGCAAAAAAACTATATAGGGAACAAATTGGATTTTTGCTTAAAAGCGACGTCAACTGGATTGCGGCAATATCATTTTATCTTCTTTATGTTGTTGGATTGATAGTATTTGTTGTTGAACCGGCAATTTTGCGCTCGAGCGCGTCTTATGCACTTTTTGCCGGAATGTTCTTCGGTCTCGTGAGTTATGCGACTTACGACTTGACGAATCTTGCAACCATGAAGGACTGGCCCCTGTCCATCACATTCATAGACATGGCTTGGGGCACCACGCTCGGGGGATTGACTTCGTATATAGGATACATCCTGCTCGCGGCTTTGGGCTGGAGATAGAAAATACGGGAGCTTTAATGGCGGATAATTTTGTAAATCTGCAAAAAAACGGTTGAAAAAATCAGCGAATCTGTTAACCTATTAAGTGTGATTGTTTGCACGACAATATGATTCGCTGATGTGGCTCAGAGGTAGAGCAGCGCACTCGTAATGCGCAGGTCGTGGGTTCAATTCCCACCATCAGCTCCAAATATTTTAGAAAGGACGCGGTTATCAGACCGGTTCTTTTTTTGTGCATTTTTTTTACGCAAATCATTGGATTTGGCAAAAATTATATATTGAGATTATTCTAACTAGGTATATACTATGAGCTGTGGCTAAAATTAAAAGAAATATATTATTCGAAATACGTATCATTATAGGATAATAAGCATTGTTGTCGTATAATCATGATTGGTCTTGACTAATATAGTTGATGCTTCAGGGTGAAATCCTTTTTATTTAGCATTATTATGCAGTTGCTGCAACGATTGTGAATTATGCGATTCTCTCATAATAATATTTTTCAGGAGATGATTATTTGCTTTCGATATTGTTCAATAATGGAATATTGTTTGATAATTTGTCTGTTTTTTTTGCGGCAACAATATCAATAGTTTCAATACCAATATTAATTTATACATTGGGATACATAAAAGAGTATAAAGACATATATTCTTTAGGATACAACATTGCGCTTACCGCAATATTAATAGTATCTATGGTTTTGGTAGTCATTTCCAAGGACGGTATTACATTCATAGTGTTTTGGGAAATAATGAGCGTCACCTCGTTTTTTTTGGTCATCTATGAGCATAATGAGAGAGCTAACATAGATTCCGGGATAATGTACTTGATCATGACGCATATAAGCGGGTTTTTCCTGATGGCAATGTTTGCATTCCTTTACCAAATCACAGGAAGCACAGACTTTAATGAAATTGCCCAGTCATCTAATTTGATATCCGGAAATGACATTAAGACAGTATTTGTTTTAGCGGTCATTGGATTTGGCGCAAAGGCAGGTTTTGTGCCTCTTCATGCATGGCTTCCCAAAGCCCATCCAAGCGCACCTTCCAATGCCTCGGCTCTGATGTCGGGAGTGATGCTGAAGGTGGCGTTATATGGATTGATTCGAGTACTGTACTTGTTTTTAGAGTATGTCCCTTTGTATTTGTCATTGTCATTGGTGACACTTGGAGTGATAACCGCAATCTATTCGATTTTGAATGCATTAGTCCAAAAGGACATAAAAAAACTGCTTGCATACTCCAGCGCCGAAAATGTAGGAATGATTTTAGCAACTATTGGTTTATCTTTGGTTTTTAAGCATTATGGATTAAATACCATTTCATTGTTTGCTTTTGTGGCGGCGTTGCTCCATATTTTGAATCATGCTGTTTTCAAAAGCTTGCTTTTTGCAAGTGCAGGAAGCGTTTTGTTTGCTACCGGATCGAAAAACATGAATGAACTGGGCGGTTTGTACCACAAAATGAAATTTGCAACTATGGCGGCTTTCATCGGGACTTTATCAATTGCAGCATTTCCACCGTTGAATGGGTTTGCAAGCGAAATGATTATATTGAAAAGTTTCATACTCGGTTCAGCACAAGTTCCGGAAAGCTGGGCGGCTGGGATTGTGACGATTTCAGGAGCGCTTATTGCCTTGACCGGCGGGGGAGCATTTTACGCAGCAATAAAAAGTTTTGTTATTACATATCTGGGGTCGCCCAGAAGCGTCAAAGCTGAAAAGATCCATGAGACACCATTTGCGATGAAAATGGGGATGGGTATATTAGCAGGGCTATGCATTTTGTTTGGGGTGTTTTCCCCATTTATAGTAAAAAGATTGATATATGGATTTTCGGGCATGTATAGTGCGGCAACCATCGATTTTTCAGTGATTGAAATGGACTATGAGATTTTGATGGTGACAGGGATAATGCTTGGGAGTTTCATCATGATCGGTGCGGTTGCAAAGCTTGACGGGAGAAAAATTTTGAGAGGAGACACATGGGGTTGCGGGTTCATCAACCAGAGCAATAGAATGCAATACACTGCAAATGCATTATCTCAGCCACAGACCAGGCTCTTCTCAAAAGCTCAAGGCTATTCTAAAAAGGTGAAAATTACTTCATTGATACATATTAATGACTGTGTTTATGACACATTTGAAGAAAAGGCATATGTTCCTGTTGTCAAGACGATAAATTCTATTTCGAGCAAAGTTATCAGGATCCATCAAGGGAAAGTCAGGATCTATGTTCTTTATATTTTCTTGGCTTTGGGAGCAACGATGCTTGGGGTATACAACTTTGGATAGGCCAAGCAGGTTTTCATCGATGGTTCAGAATTCATGCAATCAGCAAGTTTGATTTTTTTAGATTGGAGGAAGATAATTGAATCACAATTTGACGAATATATTCCAAGGCATGATTCTAATAATTTTGTCCCCTTTTTTCATGGGAACATTGAATAAAATCAAGGCCTTGATGAGAGGGTATAAGGGACCGAGTGTCCTGCAAGTCTATTATGACCTTTCCAAGCTTTCTAAAAAAGATACAATCAGGTCAGGCAGGAGTTCCTTTGTCACCGAATACGGGCCTGTAATGGCCTTGAGCGTAGCGGTCACATGTTCATTCATGATTCCGGTTATTTTTGTCGGCTCAAAAAATAGCCTAGGCAACTTGATATTGATTGTTTTTCTGCTTGGCGGAATTAAGCTGGCCGATGCTTTGATCGGGCTCGATTCGTCGTCCACATTCGGGGGGATGGGGACCAGCAGGGAATTGTTTTTATCGATGCTTGCAGAACCGGTCATGTTTTTAATAATAATGTATCTTTATTTTCAATACGGGACGCTGAATATTTTCGAAATAACGTTGAACAATTTACATATGTCAACAACAACGGCTGGAGATATACTTGCCTTCGTTTCGTTTTTCATAGTTTTGATAGTAGAAAATGCAAGACTTCCAATTGACAATCCGGAAACACATTTGGAGTTGACAATGATTCATGAGGCAATGGTTCTGGATCTTTCGGGAAGGGATCTCCTTTTAATCGAATTGGCGTCGATGATAAAATTTGCGATATTCATTACGATGATTGTAAACATCTTTATTCCATTTGGCATAAGCACATCTTTTGCAATTCCTCTGATAATTGAAGCGGCGGGTCTGTTCTTGGCAAAAGTTTTTGCCGTTTTGTTTGTCATTGCAATGATAGAAGTCTTAATCGCCAAATCAAGATTATTCAGGGCGCCGGATTTGATTGCAGTCTCTTTTTCGCTGATTATTGCAGCTATATCTTTTAGCAGATTCATAGATTGAGGAGGGATTTTGTTGGCTCAATTGTTTATTTCAATAATTATAATATCAGGCATTTTAATATCGGGAACAAGCAGAATGAAAATTTTGATATCAAGTTTTGCATTCCAGTCGCTTGCAATCGCAGTTCTATGCATTGGACTGGGTTATACATATAATGAAAGCCATTTTTACATTTTAGCACTGATAACCTTGACAATAAAAGTCGTTGCAATCCCCCATATAATAAATAAATCAATTAGGGCACTGAAGGTCAACAGAGAATTGAATTTGATTGTTAACGGTTATTACTCTTTTATTCTTTCGAGTGTGTACATAATAATAATCGCAGTTTTTTTGGGGAGAAACAGCAATCTGTATTTTCAAACGGGAGTGTTTCTGGTTTTGGTTGGGGCGACTGTTTTGGTTGGACGCAAAAAAGCGATAACGCAGATGTTCGGCTTTCTTGTCATTGAAAATGGAATAATACTGTTTGAAATTTCATCTGTAAAGATACCGTTGATTCTTGAAGCCGGAATGGCTCTTGAGGTTTTGGTTCTGGCATTGATTATGGGTGTAATAATATTTCAAATCAATAAAACATTCGACACTATAAACACCGACATTCTTGCTGACCTGAAGGAGTAGAACAATAAAATGATAAGGGTATATCTAGTACTGGCAATTGCTATATTGGCAATAATACTATTCAGTAAAAATATCAACTTTATTTCAAGAATGACCAGCCTGTCAATGTCTGTTCTTACTGCATCGTCATTGGGGCTGTATTCTCATGTTGAAAACAATGAAATGCTTTCGCTTTTTAATGGAATTTTTGCTGT
>PKTO01000149.1 GCA_002869095.1 Clostridiales bacterium | reverse complement strand
GAAGAAGGACAAAAATAGAATACTTTACTGTCGAGCCCCCGCAAGCAACCATATGAATGCGGGGCCTATTATTGTATTTGAAACTATATATTAAACAATTAACAAATAATTAACATCAAATCGTAAAAAAAGCTTGCAAAAGGACGGATGGATATAGTATATTGTATACAAGCTAAATGATAAATCTTTTTCAAGCAACTCCTCGTAATAATTTTTATTATCTTCAGCCCGCAGACTGTGAAAGCTTCGGGTTGAAGGTACATTTTTTTGGAATGGATTGTTAAAAATATAACAAAAAGGAGACGCCATGGAAATAAGCATATGTGTAGGAAGCGCATGCCACCTCAAGGGCTCTTACGATGTGATAAGGGCAATGGAGAAACTGGTCAAGGAAAAAGGGATGGAAGATGCAATAACGATCAAGGCCGCGTTTTGCCTGGGCCAGTGCACCAAAGCCGTTTCTGTCCAATTCGACGGAAAGATCCATTCCGTAAGGAAAGAAACCGTTGGGGACTTTTTTGAAAACCATGTCCTTGCCAAGGCAAAGGAAATGGAGGCGCAAAAATGAACCTGTTCGAGATAGACAAGGAAAAATGCAACAATTGCTATAAATGCTTGCGCGCCTGCCCCTCCAAGGCCATAAGAATGCTGCACGAACGGGCGGAGGTTGTAGAGGACAGGTGCATATTCTGCGGAAACTGCCAGACAATCTGCCCGCAGCAGGCCATTTCGGTCAAGAGCGACCTCTTCAACATAAGGAAGGCGATTTCAGACGGCAGGGAAGTGGTGGCGAGCCTTGCGCCTTCCTTTGCGGGAATTTTCGAGGAAAAGGAACCCGAGCAGATTTCGGCGGCCCTCAGGAAACTCGGCTTTTCCCGTGTCGAGGAGACTGCATCGGGAGCCGCCCTGGTGACCAGGGCATATCGAGAAATCATAAAGACCAGGGGCCCGGGACTGTATATTTCTTCTTCTTGCCCGTCTGCGGTGAACATGATCGAGAAATACCATCCGGACCTCGCAGGCAAGCTTCTGCCGGTAAAATCACCCATGCTTGCGCATGCCGAGCTCATCAAGTTCCTTTACGGAAAGGAAGCGTTCACGGTTTTCATAGGACCTTGCGTAGCCAAGAAGAAAGAAGCGGGCCAAGCCCCCAAAAGCCCGGTGGACGCGGTTCTCACATTCAAGGAGCTCAAGGAGTGGCTTGAAGACAGGGAGATATCAGTTCCGGGCTTAAGGCCTGTGCCTTTCGACAGCAGAAGCACTGCAATGGGAGCCGCGTACCCGCTAAAGGGCGGAATAGCATCCGGCCTCGAGGACCTTGTTTCATGCCGCCAGGTCGACGGAATAGATGAAGCCGAGGAGATGCTCGAATATCTTGAGGGCGCAAAGGATGAGGCGGCTTTTGTAGAGATAAGCGTTTGCAGGGGAAGCTGCATAGGAGGCCCCGTATTGCCTCCGTCGGCCCCCAACTATTACGGCCGTGAAAAATGCATACAGAACTACAGGCAAAGAATAAGCGCGATAGGGGAGGGTGGAGAAAAGATGTTTCCTCCCGCCTTCGACATTTCGGCCTCATATTTGCCCAAACCCGTGAAAAAGGCCGAGCCCGAAGAAAAAGACATAAAGAGAATTCTGCAGCGGATGTGGAAATACACGGAGAAGGACCAACTCAATTGCGAGGCCTGCGGATATAAAAACTGCAGGGAAAAGGCGGTTGCCGTCTTCGAGGGCATGGCCGAAACGTCGATGTGCCTTCCTTACATGAGGGCAAGGGCAGAAAGCCTCAAAAACATAATATTCGACAACAGCCCGAACATAATATTCATGCTCGACAGTGAACTCAGGATAAAGGAGGCAAACCCCAGGGCGGAGGCGGTTTTCCAGATAGACGCCAAGACCTGGAAAGGAAGGGACATGGCTGACCTTGTGGACACGCAAATCTTCCGGAATGTGCTAGAAACGAAGAAGAACCTCTACAGCCACAGGAGGTCGTATGCAAACTACGGGCTGACCATGCTTGAGAGCGTTCTCTACATCGAAGAGCAGGAAGTCGTGCTTTGCATAATGTCGGATGTCACTCGCCAGGAGAAAGGCCAGGCGGAACTCTCCGAGATGAAAAAGAACACCATTGACGCCGCCCAAAAGGTCATAGACAAGCAAATGCGGGTTGCCCAGGAAATAGCTTCCCTTCTTGGTGAAACCACCGCCGAAACCAAGGTCACTCTCATGAAGCTCAAGAAACTCTCCCAGAAGGAAGGGGGAGGGTATTGATGAAATATTTCGCCGACGTTTCTGTCGACAGCATCAACAAGCATGGCGAGGAGCTTTGCGGCGACAAGGTCGAGGTGGTGCGTACGGAGGACAGCACTATAGTCGTCCTTGCCGACGGGCTTGGAAGCGGCGTAAAGGCCAACATACTGGCGACACTCACGACAAAGATCGCCGCCACCATGCTCAGGGAGGGAGCCGACATATATGAAACCGTGGACACTATAGTAAAGACCCTTCCCGTCTGCCAGGTGAGGCAACTGGCATACTCCACATTCGCCATAGTCAAGATACAGGGCGACAGGGAAGTATATATAGCGGAATACGACAATCCGCCAATTTTCTTTTATAGAAACGGCAAGTACGAGGACCTGCCCAGAAAGAGCCTGGTAATATCGGGCAAGACCATACAGGAGAGCAGCTTCGAGCTTATGGAGGAGGACACGCTTGTGCTGGTCTCCGACGGCGTGATACACGCAGGAGTCGGTGGATTCATGAATCTGGGCTGGCAATGGCCCCAGGTGAAGGAGTTTTTGGACAGGAGAATAGGAAAGAAAAGCGCCAAGATAATTTCAAACGACCTGGTGGAGGCGTGCAGCTGCCTCTACATGGAAAAGCCGGGGGACGACACCACGGTCGCGACGATAAAAATACGCCGCCCAGAAACCCTCCATCTGTTTACAGGTCCGCCCGAGGACTATCGGGTAGACGGATGGCTGGTGCGCGAGCTTGTGGAGTCCAGCGGAAAGCGGGTTATATGCGGAGGGACGGCCGCAAACATAGTCGCAAGGGAGCTCAAGGAGGAAATAGTCGTGGACTACGCCACCCTAAGCCCGGATATTCCTCCGGTCGGAAGCATAAAAGGCTTCGACCTTGTGACAGAGGGCGTTCTAACCCTGCGCCATACGGTCGAGATACTGAAGGGCTTTCTCTCCGGAAACGAAGGCCAGGCCGTAAAACTCAAGGAAAACAACGGGGCGGCAAAGCTTGCGAGGCTGCTCATGGAAGACTGCACCAACCTTACGCTTTGGGTGGGCAAGGCCATAAACCCTGCGCATCAGAATCCCGACCTTCCCATAGACCTCAGCATAAAGATGCAGGAGGTCGAGCGCCTGGCCGACATAATGAGGCGGCTGGGAAAGGAAGTCTCGTTCAGGTATATATAGAAAGAAAAGGGCTTCGAATGGAGCCCCCATACGGATTTGTTCCCATATGAAAACAAGGAGAAAAAATGAGAACCTTCGAAAACAACGTCCAGCTTATAAAACACAGCGTGCTAAAAGAGGTGGCAAAGGCGGCATATGCCGAAAATCCCGACCTGCTTGGGGGCATTCCCGAAAGGATAATCAAAGGGCCGGAGCCCATAACGAGGTGCTGCATATACAAGGAAAGGGCAATAATAGAGGACAGGGTGAGACTTGCGGCCGGAGGAAGGGCATGCGGAGACAGCATAATACAGGTCATCGATTCGGCATGCGACGAATGTCCCATAAGCCGTTTTGTGGTGACCGAGGCTTGCAGGGGATGCCTGGCCCACTACTGCTCCGAGGCCTGCCCTGTCGATGCCATAGTCCACATAGGCGGCAAGGCCTTCATAAATTCAAAGAAATGCATAGAATGCGGAGCCTGTCGAAAGGCATGCCCCTACAACGCAATATCCGACGTAATGAGGCCCTGCCGAAGGGCTTGCCCGGTCGGGGCGATTTCGATGGATGGAAACAAAAAGGCCATAATAGACGAAGAAAAGTGCATACTCTGCGGAGCATGCGTATACCAATGCCCCTTCGGCGCAATAATGGACAAATCTTTCGTTGCGGACGTGATAGGCCTTCTCAAGGAGGCCCGGAAGGACCCTTGCTCAAAGGTCTATGCGGTTGTCGCGCCGGCAATATCCAGCCAGTTTTACGGCTACACCATAGAAAACATAGTTGCGGCTCTGAAGAAGCTGGGCTTCCACGACGTGGTGGAGGCGGCTCTTGGAGCGGACTTCGTGGCTCTCAAGGAAGCGGAGGATTTCGTAGGAGAGATAGGGGAGAAAGGAATGATGACCAATTCCTGCTGCCCATCGTATGTTCTGTTCGTAAAGAAGCACCACCCCGAAATACTAAAGAACATGTCGGAAACGGTTTCCCCCATGATAGCCGCTGCAAGGCTGATACGAAAGACGGACCCAGCGGCCAAGGTTGTTTTCATAGGCCCGTGCATAGCGAAAAAAGGGGAAGCGGAGGAATTTCCGCAAGATGTCGACTTCGTCATCACATTCGAGGAGGTTGCGGCCGTTTTTGAAGCCGCCGAAATTTCCCTCGACCGCATGGAGGAAAGCCCGCTCAACAACGCCTCTTCGGGAGGGCGAATCTTCGCAAGGAGCGGAGGACTCTCCAGCGCAGTCGGCGACATAGTCAAGAAGATGGATCCGGGGGTCGAGTTCAGGCCGGTCTGCTTCGACGGAATAAAGGAATGCGAGAAGGCCTTCAAGCTGCATGGCGTCGGAAGGCTTGATGCCAACTTCATCGAGACAATGGTTTGCGAAAACGGATGCATAGGAGGACCGGCATCGCTT
>PKTO01000051.1 GCA_002869095.1 Clostridiales bacterium | reverse complement strand
GAGGCGATTCGGAATTGACGAGGACAGGGCGGCAAGGTTCAACTCGGATGCAAAGGGCACAGCCATCAACTATGAGGTGGTCGGAGATGCTGTAAGAGAGCTTAGGGCAAACCGCACAATGGAAAGGGATTGGAAGAAGCGGATTGAGGACGACTACAAGGACAGGGGAGGCAAATAACGATATCATTTTTAATAGCAAAAAAGCGGACATTTTGCAAAGACGGCAAAATGGTCTGCTTTTTTATTTTGGCGAATTAACGTTTTCTAATTTTTCATATAAAGCGATTCTTGAATAATGAGGAAGTAAGCATAATTGTTTGGCAAGTGATTCGCTTGCTTTGCCTTTATGAATGTGCATGTTGTTGGAAAAACGATGGGGGCAGTGAAAATATTGCCTTTTTTTATTGCCTTACGCATAAAATATTGAACAGGCAAGCCATAAAGGTTATATTTAAGGAAACAGGGTGGTCCGTGCGAATTTGACAAATGGCGAATGTTAAATAATAAGGAAACAAATAAAAGGTGGTGGGCGATTGAACTCATCGACATGGATAGCAATATATCTGCCTCTGTTTATTTTATTTTTTGTCATTCTTCCAAGACAAAAGCGGATAAGGCAGATGATTATTCAAAAGATCAAGAGAAGAAAGGGGTTGGCGAAATTGAAAAATGAAATCATCAAAAAATTTGAGGGAAAGCGTTGCAAGATAACTACCGGAGCATTGGGGACAACTGTGCGGGGTAAAATCATTGAAATCAACGATGACTGGATTGAAATTGAAACAAGCAAAGGCATGGAAATCATAAACGCCGACTTCATACAGAGCATAAAGATACTTGCATAGATACTTTGACACCGCGAAAGGGCAGTTGCCGCAGCGTTTTTATGTTTCGGCGATTTTCCGGAGTTTGTTCTCAAGGCATGCATGGTGAATGGTAATTGTGCGGTTTAAGATAGCTACCAAAAACAAACTAAATATCTCAAAAATTGCTTTGGTCATGATTCAAAAGCAATTTAGACAAAAGGAAACGGACTCCAGCATGTATGCGAGTCCGTTTTTTAGGCAATATGCTATTCTATGGATATCCTTCCGAAGGGAGACTCCTCAAAAGTTTAATTTCAAGACTTTTTCAATGAAGACATCAACAACATGCGGCGGGAACTGAGTGCCTTTGCAAGCCTTCAGCTCTGCAACAGCTTCATTCTTGGTCATGGCGGATCTGTAGGCTCTTTCGGATGTCATTGCATCATATGAGTCTGCAACAGTGAGTATTTGTGATACAATTGGTATTTCGTTTCCTTTAAGCCCGTCCGGGTAGCCTTTTCCGTCCCATCTTTCATGATGGTGTTTTGCATTTTTGGCAATTTCACTTAATGCCTCATTTTTTATAATCGCTTCGTAGGCCCATTCAGGATGTTTTTTAATTTTGCCATACTCTTCCTTGCTCAGTTCACCTGGTTTGTTTAGAATGTTTTCTGGAATCAACATTTTGCCTATATCATGCACCAAACCTGTAAGATAAGTTTCATTGACTTTTTCGGAGGGAAGCCCCATGGCCCTTGCTGTTTCCTTTGCAAGAGCAGCAACTTTTTCGCTGTGCCCTTTGGTATAGTTGTCGTGTATTTCAAGAAAATTGGTTACAGTTGCAAGTATGTCCTCTACATAGCGTTTCTTCATTGAAATGTCCCTTGCGACCGAGAGGACATATTTTTTCCCGCTTTCTTCGTAAAGCTTGGCATTTATTTCAACCGATCTTTTTTCGCCGTCTTTTCGAATGATTTCCGTTTCAAAAGTGCTTTCGAAACCGTCGGGGACGCTGCTCGCCCATTCGTATAGACCCTCTTTGTTGTCAAAATCTGATATACTTGCGCCTTTAAGTTCATCCAATGTGTAACCGCTAAGATCCTCGGATGCTTTGTTTGCATTTTTAAGTGTCAATTTCTTTTGTGTTTCGTATAACTCGGAAATGGATATTGCGTCCTTTATGCGGTGAAACAGATCTTGATACTCGCTTTCCTTTTTTTCTATGTCGTTTATGAATTTGCTCCTTGTATTGGTCAAGTTGTTGATGTTTTTAAGCCATGACTTGACCTCGTATTCCTCGATTTTGTTGTCGCGGTAGGCTTCCGGCTCGACATAGTAAGGGTTTTCATTTATTTTTCCATCATATATTATGAAAGGATGGAGCTCTATTATGCTTTTTATCATGCTTGGGTTGAACCTGTTCATATTGTATCGGCACAGGGCGGTAACGGGGTAATCGTCGAAAACCCTGTCGTTCAGTTTCCATTCGTATTCAATTATTCTTTCCCTTCCATCTTCGTAGTCCAGCACCCAGCTGAGTTCTCCTGTGACTGAAAGCCCCGAGTATCCGTCAATAACTGCATTTTTGGCTTCGCTTTGCAGCAGGGCTACCATTTTATCCGGCATGAAAAGCCCGTCTTTCGAATAGGCTTCTGATCTGTCCATTATGAAAAGAGATCCTTCTTCGATTGCTTTTTTCGAATCGACAAGATGGGAAAGCTTCACGAGCATTTTTTCGGTGTCGGTGTCGCCTTTTACATACATGCATCTTTCATTTCGATCAAGGCTGGCTTTAATGAAAGAGGCCACCATATTTTCTATGTTTTCGTCCTTGTACAGAAGAACCAGGTGGTCACCTGTGTCGATTTTTTGCATGTGTTTAAGCGATTCAGCCAATTTCTACACCCCCGTCAATTTTGCATTATCGTTTCTATTATACCCATTAATGCATGGCTACACAAAAAGATTTTCAATCGAAAAAATATTATTATGCCCCAATAAAGGAATAAGAAGTGGTGTATTGACGCTATGACAAATTCATTGCATTGATGGAAATGAGCCGCTGGAACGGGTTGGATATTACGGCGGAACCCATTCCATATTTTGATTTGGGGCAATAAGGAATGACAGGCAAGACCGAATAGTGTACAATCTTAATATGAATGCATCTAAGATGTCCGGAATCCAGTTCGGCAACTTGATGTATTTTTACAAATAGCCGAAAATGAAGCATACGGGTGAAATGGTATTTAGGAAGAAAAGTCGGAAATTTTGCAGTTAGAGGGAAAGAAAGGGCTTGAAATGAAAAAGACATCGATAGCGCTGATTACGGCAATTTTCATATTTTCGGCAATGCTTTTGAAGGTGCATGCGGAAGAAGGTCCTCTAAAGATTGTAATGGACGACAATTATCCTCCTTTCGTTTTCAGGAGCGATGAAGGGGAATTGGTCGGCATAAGCGTCGACATGTGGAGGCTTTTTGAACAAAAGACCGGAAGAGAAGTAGAGATTCATGGGATGGACTGGGCACTTGCCCAGGAAATGATGGAAACTGGAGAGTACGATGTAATCGACACTATGTTCAAGAATGAAACAAGGGGGAAACTGTATGATTTCACTATGCCGTATGCAAACATAGAGACATCCCTGTATTTCCATAAAAACATTTCGGGAATAAACGATATAGAATCGGCCAGGGCTTTTCCGGTTGCCACAAAAAAAGGCGATTACTCAATAGAAATAATGGAGGAAAAAGGACTTGAGAATATTCTTGAGTATGAGAGCTATGAAGACATAGTGAATGCTACGGGCAACGGTGAAGTCGTTATGTTTGTAATGGACGATCTGCCTGCCGGATATTTTTTATACAAAACCGGGTTGCAGGAAGAATTCCGCCACACTGAACCATTGTATTCCAATCAATTCTACCGTGCGATCAAGAAGGGAGACACTAAGCTTTTGACTTTCATCAATTTCGGATTCAATTTAATGGATGAGTCAGAGATAGATGAAATATATGAAAAATGGCAGGGCAAGAGTGCGGGCTTAAGCCAAGAGACCGAAAGGTTGTTGCTTGTTGGGGCAACGGGCTTTATGTCGCTTTTGCTTTTAAGCTTGGGCGTAAGCTTTTATTCAAGAAAACAAGTGCGGGAAAAAACAATGAAGCTAGAGGCGGTGCTTTTGGACAAGAAGGAATTGGCCGAGAGGCTGGAGGCTGTAATAGACTCCATTCCAGATATGATGTTTGTTTTGAACCGTGACGGCATTTTTATTGAAGACATGATAGAGCTGGAAAAGGCAAGAGCGTTTACGGGAATGGAATTCGGAGGAAAGTCATTGGAAGAAGTTTTCCCTCCGGGATTGGCAAAACTATACAGGAGCAAGCTGGAAGAGTTCATAGAAAAGGGAGAGCCAATAGATTTTGAGAGCGAAATAAATGAAATCGAATCGAAAGCAACTATGAATTTTGAATGCAGCCTTGAGGAGATGGGGCTTGACTTGCAGTATGAAATCCGCCTTGCGTGGATAAATGAAGAGATGATATTGATTGTCATAAGGGACATAACGGAATTGAATGTCTCTAAAAAGAAATTGTATGAATTGGGCATAAAGGATTCCTTGACAGGAATATACAACCGCAATTATTTTGAACGGGTGCTTGACCGGATGGAAAAGGAAAAAGGGAATTTTGCTGTATTGGTTTGCGATGTCGATGCTTTGAAATTGTACAATGACATTTTAGGTCATGTATCGGGTGACGAGTATCTCAAACTTGTTGCGGAAATATTGAAAGACAATTTGCCGGAAGGGGCTATTTTGGCAAGAATCGGCGGAGATGAATTTACAATTGTTTTGATGGATGCGAAATTGAAGCAGCTGGAGGAACTGAAACAAAAGATCAAAAGAGACTTGAAGAAAAGAAATGACAAATTTGCGTTTGTTCCGACAAGCCTTTCGATAGGATATGCGCTTCGCCATGTCGACGGCGAAAGCGTCAGGGAGCTTTACAAATTCGCGGATGACG
>PKTO01000045.1 GCA_002869095.1 Clostridiales bacterium | reverse complement strand
CTGAAAAAACATCTGTCAATGTGTCTGTCATATATTCCACGAGGGAAATTATCTTAGGATAATTTATCCGCGTAGGTCCTATTACACCTATTTTTCCTATTACTCTCCCGTTAAGCTTGTATGTCGCAGTGACCAAACTGCATTCCTTGATTTCATCCCACTGGTTTTCCTTGCCTATCCGGACCGTTATGTCCTTTTCAAAGTCTTCGCTCAGCACTATAGACAATTTGTCTTTCTTGTCGAGTGCGTCCAAAATACACTTTGCCTTTTCAACATCGCTGAATTCGGGTGTATGCAGCACATTTGATATGCCGCTAAGATAAATCCTGCTCGCAGAACTGCTGTTCATATGCAAGCCTATGGATTCAATCAGATGGTCTACAAAGTTCAAATAATTTTCAAAGCCGCTTTCCATCTCAAGAATTTCTTCCTTTTCCAAACGGTTGGCATCCTTGCCTTTCAAGCGATATTTGAGCATGTTTGAAATTTTGTCCAATTCATCCTGACTCAAATTGTTTGTCCTTACGACCAAGTCCTTAACTATTCCAGATTCGGACACCAAAACAAGCAAAGCCCTTGTTTCGCTCAACCTTATTATTTTAAGGTTTTTCAAGCGGCTTGCCTTGAAATCGGGTGTCAGTATGAAAGATGTCAAGTCAGACATCTGAGAAAGGATTTTTGAAGCCTGTCTGATAATCTCTTCCGATTCAAGCATCCTGCTCACAAGCTGATCCCTTATGGATTTCTTTTGTATGTTCGCCATCTTGTACAATCTCATAAGATTGTCCACATACAGCCTGTAGCCTTCATCCGAAGGAATGCGCCCAGATGATGTGTGAAGCTGTTCAATGAATCCCAATTCCTCCAAATCCGCCATTTCGTTGCGGATTGTGGCTGAGCTCACACCCAAATTGTATTTTCGTGAAAGAGTTCTGGAGCCGACCGGCTGAGCCGTTTGAATAAAATCATCGACAATAGCCTGGAAGATTCTCAATTGCCGCTCCGTCAATTGCATGTGGCCACCTCCCGTTATTAGCACTCTATCCCGTTGAGTGCTAACGCCATGACTATAAACTAACACTTAAAAAACAATTTGTCAATAATTTTGATCGATAACATTCAAAAATTCCAGAAATACGGAATTTGAAAGATCCATGCCTTTCCGCGTCAAGAAAAGCCTTCCGTTTTCAACGGCTGCAAGACCGTTTCTTTTTAAATCCATGATGGGTTTTTTAAATGTTGCGCCGAAATCCATATGATGCCTTTTACCAACAATATCCATTTCAATCCCGCCGGTCATTCTAAGGCCGAGAAAAATTTCTTCAAAGATTTCATCCCTTTCCGTCAAAGATTCGCTTTCGGCAATTCGGGTCTTGCCCTCTTCTCCCCTTTTCACGTAATCCCCGACACTGCCTGTGTTTCGATAACGTTTTTTCCCTATGAATGAATGTGCCGCAACGCCCAGTCCAAGATAGCTTCCGCGCTCCCAATAGTTTATATTGTGCAAAGACTCCCGGCCCTCTTTTGCGTAATTTGAAATCTCGTATTGACCGTAACCTCTGAGCTTCAAAAAATCTGTGCAAAAATGGTGCATGCCCCTTTCTTGCCCGTCTTCGGGGAAAAGTCCGGGACTTTGTTCAAGCATTTCCATCATTGGCGTATTGTTGTTTACAATAAGGCTGTATGCCGATATGTGCTCCGGCGACAATTGGCAAGCTGCAATTTCAAGGTCCCTCTTCCATATATCCATCGTCTGTCCCGGCAAGCCGTACATAAGATCTATGCTTATATTTTCGAACCCGCCTTTCCTCGCATGCTCGAATGCAAGGCGGCTTTGCCTGCTGTCGTGAACCCTTCCTATTGTCTTGAGAATACAATCGTCAAAACTCTGCATCCCAATGCTCAAACGATTGTATCCCGCATTTCGCAGGCCTTTTGAATCCCTTTCAAGAATAGAGTCGGGATTCGCTTCCATTGTTATTTCAGCATTCTTGTCAAGAGTCGCCTTTGAGGCGATCGCAGAAATAAGTTCTTCGTGAAAATTTTCCGGCATCAGGCTCGGTGTCCCTCCCCCGACAAAAATACTTCTTATTTCAAAATCAGACAACAAATCCGAATAACTCTCAATTTCACTTAATAGGGCCTTTCTGTAAGCCTTTGCCTCCTCAGGTTCATATCTGAAAGAAATAAAATCGCAATATGCGCATTTTTTGATGCAAAAGGGTATGTGGACATATACTGATATTTTTTTCATTTTAACCCCTCCATTCCGGCAAACAAAACACCGTTTGTCATTAAAAAACAAAAAACCGATGTGGAAACCGTTTCGGCAATGCCCTTGAGAGCTGTCCGGGGCGGATAACCTCCCCTTGTTCTTCTTGAGCTTTTGGAAACAGCATATTCACATCAGTCTTGCTTTATTTCTTTTCATCCAATTTCAAAACAGCCAAGAAAGCGTCCTGCGGAACTTCCACATTGCCAAGCATCCTCATTTTTTTCTTGCCTTCTTTTTGTTTCTCAAGCAGTTTTTTCTTTCTCGATATGTCCCCACCGTAACATTTTGCCAATACGTCCTTCCTCATCGCCTTAATGTTTTCACGTGCAATCACCTTGTTTCCTATTGCCGCCTGAATCGGTATGACAAACATGTGCCTTGGGATTACATCCTTGAGCTTTTCGCATATCGACCTTCCTCTTTGCACCGCCTTGCTTTCATGCGCAATCATTGAAAAAGCGTCCACTACTTCCCTGTTTATCAATATGTCCAACCGCACCAGTTTGGACTTTCTGTACTCCTTGATGCTGTAGTCCAGGGAACCGTATCCCCTTGTCTTGGACTTAAGGACGTCGAAGAAGTCATATATGACTTCATTCAGCGGAAGCTCGTAATGGAGTATAACCCTGTGCTCATCAATATACTCCATGTTCAGCAAAGTGCCTCTGCGGTCCTGGCACAGCTCCATGATGTTTCCGACATATTGGTTTGGAAGCATTATGCTTGCATCTACGATCGGCTCTTCCATATAATCGATTTCACTTTCTTTCGGCATGTCTGTCGGATTTTGGATTTCAATAATGCTTCCATCGGTTTTGATTATCTTGTAGATTACGCTTGGAAGGGTTGCAATCATGTTTAGCCCGAATTCGCGTTCAAGCCTCTGCTGAATTATTTCCATGTGCAAAAGTCCGAGAAATCCGCATCTGTATCCAAACCCCAAAGCCACGGACACTTCAGGTTCGTATACAAGGGAAGCATCGTTCAGCTGCAGCTTCTCAAGCGCATCTCCTATGTTCTCGTATTTCTCGCCCTCTGCCGGATAAATGCCGCAATAAACCATCGGTGTGACCTGCTTGTATCCTGGCAATGCCGTTTGGCAAGGGTTTTTGTCCAGCGTTATGGTGTCGCCAACGCGGCAGTTTTCAACATTTTTGATGCTTGCCGTAAGAAATCCCACATCTCCCGCCCCAAGCATCTTTTTGGAAATCATGTTTGGCGAAAAAACCCCGACATCCGTGACTTCAAATGTTTCACCCGTAGAAAACATCCTTATGATGTCCTTGGGAGCGACCTTTCCTTCTACCACCCTTATGTTGGCAACGGCGCCTTTGTAGCTGTCGTAATAAGAGTCGAAAATCAATGCCTTAAGCGGTTCCCCTTCGTCTCCCTTGGGCGGAGGAATCTGCTCTACAATCGCCTCGAGCACTTCTTCTATGTTCACACCGTTCTTTGCCGAAATCAGGGGAGCCTTTGATGCATCGATTCCAATTATCTCTTCGATTTCATCAATCACCTCTTCAACTCTTGCACTCGGCAGGTCTATCTTGTTTATGACAGGCAATATTTCAAGGTCCTGGTCGACAGCCAGATAGACATTAGCCAAGGTCTGGGCTTCGACTCCCTGGCTTGCGTCAACAACCAGTATTGCGCCTTCGCATGCGGCGAGGCTTCGGGAAACCTCGTAATTGAAGTCTACATGTCCGGGTGTGTCTATCAGATTCAAAAAATACTCTTTCCCGTCCGAATGCTTGTATACCAGTTGTATGCTCTGCAGCTTTATCGTGATTCCCCGCTCTCTTTCGAGTTCCATATTGTCAAGCACCTGGTTCTTCATTTCCCTTTGCGAAATGAGTCCGGTCTTTTCAATCAACCTGTCAGCCAAAGTGGATTTGCCGTGGTCTATATGCGCTATTATGGAAAAATTCCTTGTTCTCTCTTTGTGTCCTTCAGTCATGCCTGTTCCTCCTCGAATACTCTTGAAATTGCTCAATCCATTATAACACAGGTCAACTTTAGCGTATAGTTTTAGAATTGCCAAAGTCTTACTTGCATTATGTATTTTATCATGGTAAAATATCCTTTGTCAGTTAGATTACAAGGGGGTGAACGAAAATGGCAAATATCAAATCAGCAAAAAAACGCATTACTGTCATTAAACGAAAATCTGCGGAAAACAAAAGCATCCGATCAAGCGTGAAAACAGCAATCAGAAGATTTAACGAGGCTGTTGAATCAGGTGATGCGACTTTGGCATCCGAGAAATTCATTTCTGCCGAGAAAACTATTTATCAAGCGGCAAGCAAGAATGTTTTTCATAAAAACAACGCTTCGAGAAAAGTTTCGAATCTCGAAAGAAAACTCAACAATCTTAAAAACGTTCAATAATTCGTGAATGACAATTTTCCCCATTGTAGTTCGCTAAGCAAATAAGAAGCCTCTTCCTTATGGAAGAGGCTTTTCTGACGATTTCTACCCTATATTCCGTTCATATATCGAATTCCCGATTTCACAAATCAAAACTTCAAGAGCCATTCGCTTTTGGCTTGAAAGAGATTTGCACTT
>PKTO01000103.1 GCA_002869095.1 Clostridiales bacterium | reverse complement strand
TTCGAAGGGCAGTTCAAAACAACTATGTTTTTGAGCGCTTTTTCTATGGTTGTCTTATAATTTAGCATATTTTGTTCAAATGTCATCGTTTGAATCCCCTTCTTCTAAATCCTTGAACGTTTCTCCTTCTGTGGAATCGACAAGTATCTGTACTTTCTTGCGGGCTTCAGACAAAGCTTTGTTGCAATTATTATATGCCTCGATGCCTTTTTCGTAGACTGCAAGTGCGTCTTCGAGAGACAAGTCATTGTTGTCGAGTTTTTCAAGAGAGTCTTTCAGCTGATTCATGTGTTCCTCGAAAGAAACTTTCTTCTTTGTCATATCGTCATATCCCCTTCTTGAGAGAAGTAACCCTGCTCTTTATTTTACCATTTTTAACAGCGATGGTAATGGATTCATTCAAATTAACGTCATCTATGCCTGAAACGACCTTCTCAGATTCATTATACACGATTGCATAACCCTTTCGCAGTATTGAATCGGGATTTGCCCTGTTTAGCGATTCAAAAGTGGAGGAAGCCTCTTCTTCGAGCCTGGACAATGAATGCGCAAGCGATGAGTTCAATGCCGCGAACATATACTGAAGGTCTTTCTTTTCGTTTTCAATTCGCCAAAACAGTTTTCTGTTCATTCTGGCGGGTGAATTTTCATCCAGTAAATTTTGCATCGTTGAAAATCTGTTTAACATGTTTATTTTCATGTACTTTTCATAAGAGTCTAAAGTTTCTGAAATGGCGCCTGTTTCGGGCAGGCAAAGTTCTGCGGCTGCCGAAGGTGTCGGAGCCCTGAAATCAGAAGTGAAATCTGAAATAGTAAAGTCGGTTTCGTGTCCGACAGCCGAAACGACAGGTATATTGGACATGTGTATTGCATCAGCCAATACTTCTTCATTGAAGGCCCATAATTCCTCTATTGAACCTCCGCCCCTCGCAAGAATAATCATGTCGTATTCATTTGGCGACGAGTTCGCCAATCTTATGTTCTCGGCCATGTTTACTGCTGCATGGATGCCTTGGACCAAAGAAGGATAAATATACAGGCTTGTTGTTTTGTTCCGCCTTTCAGCAACTTTCAGTATGTCCCTAAGCGCGGCGCCGCTCGCGGATGTTATAATCGCAATTTTTTCAGGAAAAGGAGGGATATTCTTTTTGGATTTTTCGTCAAAATACCCTTTTGCATGAAGACTTTTCTTCAGCTCCTCGAATTTTCTGAACAAATCACCCGTTCCCGAAGGTTCCATGTCGTTTACGTATATTTGGTATACACCGGATTTTTCATAAAGGGATATGCTTCCCATCACAGTTACAGCCATTCCGTTTTCGGGTTCAAAGGAAAGATTCTTCATCCTGTTTGAAAAAATCACACAGCTGATTTTACTTTCCGCATCCTTAAGCGTGAAAAACGCGTATCCGGCAGGATTTGCCTTATAGTTTGAAATCTCCCCCTTTACCGAAAGGTGGCCAAGCAATGGATCGGATTGAAGAATACGTTTAATGTACCGGTTTATTTCGGATACGCTGAATGTCTTCATTTTCATTTTTGGTCAGCTCCTGACAAATTGATTCCCATGCGCGCTATTCCGACTGCATTGTCCGTACAAAGACTAGCCGGTCCGAAATGTATTGAACCGGATTTGACGGACAGTGAATTTTTAAGGAAGCGGCTTGCGGAAACGCCTCCAGTCATTAGAACAGGTTTGCTTGTCATATCAAGATTGCTAAAGGATCTTGAGAGGGTGTCTGAAATGCACTTGAAAGTCTTATGGATTATTTCAGAAGCATCCACTCCGCTTGAAATGTCCTTTTCATACATGTTTTCGACTCCGGAAAGATTGAAATAGCCGTTCTTTACAGAAATCCGGTACGAATCGATCGATTTGCCTTCGTATGCGATTTCGTCCAAGGCTTTGCCTGATGGAAAACCGTATCCCAGCCTTACGCCAAGCCTGTCAATCAATTGTCCTGCCGTTATGTCAAGAGAACCACCGATAATCTTAGTTGAAATTCTGCCATTTTGCAGTGAAGCGCTCATTATTTCGGCAGTGCCGCCTGAAAGGTGTACTACATAAAAAGGATATCTTTCATTTATTCCCGATTCCGGTAAAACTGAATATATGTGTCCCTCCTGATGTGAAAAGAGATTCAAAGGCAACTCAAGCAGGCTTGAAACTGTTTTTGCGAATGCGGTTCCCGCGTTGAAAACCGGCATGTAGGAGTTCTCTGTGTTCCTTGGCTTTGAGCTTGCGGAAACATGGCTTATCGATTTGGAATATGGGGACGCTTTTTCGAAGAGAGACGGAAGGTTCAAAACATGCTGGTAAAAAGCTTCGGATTGGCGCAAACCCCTTTGACCGGATTTTACCCTTAGAGGAATCCTCTCATCTACGACGACAGCTCCGGACTCGTCCACTATGGCAAGGGATGTAGTGTAGCAACTGGTGTCTATTCCAAGGCTAAAGTTCTTCATCGTTCAAATTGCCCAAAAGCCCATTTATGAATTTGGCGGACTTTTCATCGCTGAATTTTTTTGCCAGTTCCACAGCCTCGTTTATTGATACGGAAAGCGGTATTTCGTCGCGGTAGAGTATTTCCGCCAATGCTATCCTTAGGATTGATCTGTCGACTGCCGGCAGCCTTTCGATTGACCAGTCCTTGAGATGGCCGCTTATGATGGAATCGATTCTATTTTTGTTCTCTTCTATGTCTTTGAAAAGACTTTCTATGAAAAGATTATCATTGAATTGTGCTATTGCATTTGAGTCGGAATTCAAGTCCTTTTCAAATAGAACCTTAAGCAATGCTTCCCTTTCCTTTTTCCTGTTCATATTTCCTCCCTGCTTTAATGAATAAGAACTAACCAAGGTTAGTTCTTAGACGAATGATATTCATGAGTTTCAATGGTTCAAATCATTTTATGCCCTGAATGTTGATATTGATTGCACATACTTCCATTTCGGTCATGGTTTCAATTGACTTTTTTACATTTTCCTGTATCTTAGAACAAATTTCGGGAATTACAATCCCATAGTCGATAATGAGATTAAGGTTTACAGTAATAAGATTATCGGAGTCTATATCAATCTTCACACCCTTGTTGTAATTCTTCTTGCCGAAAATTTCCGATATTTCAACACCCAGGCTGCTGTTCATTTCGGCGACTCCGCTTACTTCTTTTGCGGCAAGGCCCGCAATTATTCCTATGACTTCGTTTGAAATATTCACTTCTCCATATTCCAAATTGTCAAGTTGACGCTTATCTTCCATGTTTATGCCTCCAAACGGTTTAAACTTCAGTATCCTCTGTTTCATCATCTTCTTCGTTTTCGGCGAAATAGTCCATTTCCTCGTTTATGACAATCATTTCGTCACAATTGGGACAAGCGACTTTTATAAGGCCCTCGTCGTCGAAAACAAGATCTGATTCGTCCAAATAGAAAATTTCATTGCAGGAAGGACACTCTATTTCATAAAATTCATCTTCGTCTTCTTCATCTTCGAGCTCGTAAAAATCGTCCTCCAAATCTGTCAAATCGTCGTCCATGGCATCCAGGTACTCTTCCATGTCGTCGAGGTCTTCATTGATGAAGTCGACTTCGCGCGATAATTCCTCGAGCGTTTCAACGATTTTTGCAAACAATTTGCCTTCGTTTGCGTTTGTGTCAATATTCATGCCTTCCATGAGGCCCTTCAGATAAGAAACTTTTTCATTAAGATTATTCATGTCGCCCTCCTTTTGGATTCGTCGCCGGGGTTTTATACCCGGGAAAGATAATCGCCGGTTCTTGTATCTATCTTCACTGAATCGCCTTCGTTTATGAAAAGCGGTACCAGTATTTCAGCTCCTGTTTCAACGACTGCGCGCTTAGTGACATTGGAAGCCGTATCGCCTTTTATTCCGGGCTCTGTTTCTGTTACTTCAAGCTCGACAAAGTTTGGAGCATCAACCTGGAAACAATTGCCCTTGTAAAACTTCAATGTCGCGTTGTCGTTTTCCTTTAGATATTTAATGGCGTTTTCGACCAGATTCGCTTCCAGGGGAATCTGCTCGTATGTCTCGTTGTCCATGAAATAGTAAAGGTCTCCGTCGCTGTAAAGATATTGCATTTCTTTTGTTTCTATGTGGGCCTTGGGGAACTTTTCGCTTGGATTGAAAGCCTGTTCCCTTGTTGCTCCCGATTTTAGGCTTTTGTACTTGGTTCTTACGAAAGCCGCACCTTTTCCTGGCTTGACGTGCTGGAAATCCACAACGACGAAAGGTTCTCCGTCTATTTCAAAAGTAACGCCTTTTCTAAAATCACCTGCTGAAATCATCAATATACCTCCATGTTGTATTTGCTAGAATCATTATACTATAAATTGCCTTGATTTCATATTTCAATTAATTCTTTAGGCGAATTTGACAGAATGTCAAAGCCGTCTTCCCTGACAACAAGCAAATCCTCGATTCTGACTCCGAATTTACCGGGCAAATAGATTCCCGGTTCGTCAGTTACGACCATTCCGCTTGACAGAATCACATCGCCAGCTGGGGAAAGTCTCGGTTCCTCGTGTATTTCAAGACCTACTCCGTGACCAAGGCCGTGACCGAAAAAATCGCCGTATCCATTCTCAATTATAATGTCTCTGGCAATCTTGTCAACAGAACGGGACGAGACCCCCTCTCTTATGGCTTCAAGCGCCTTTTTTTGCGCATCAAGCACTATGTTGTAGACGGCTTTTTCCTCTTTGCTGGCGGCTCCCAAATGCACGGTTCTAGTCATGTCCGAGCAATAGCCTTTATAAACGCATCCGAAATCCATTGTTATGAATTCGCCATTTTTGACAATTTTGTCAGTGGCTGTGCCGTGGTGCATTGAAGACCTTTTTCCGCTTGCGACGATTGTTTCGAATGA
>PKTO01000173.1 GCA_002869095.1 Clostridiales bacterium | reverse complement strand
GCTGGATTTGCTTGGAGGATTGGAAACCTTTTTCAATCATTCCGAAAAAATACTGCTCAAACCAAACCTTTTGGCTTCAAGCATTCCGGACAAAAGCGTGACAACGCATCCTGCCGTGTTCGAGGCCGTAGTCAGGCTTATGAAAGAAAACAATTTCAATATAGTGTATGGGGACTCCCCGGGTTTCTGAAAGCCTGAAAGGGTTGCCGAAAATTCCGGACTGAAGGAAGTCGCCGACAGGTACGGGATAGGATTCGCAAATTTCAAAGGAGGCGAAACCGCGGATTTCCCCCAGGGCAATTTCACCAAGCAGTTTGAGCTCTCAAATGCAGTCCGCGAAACTGACGCAATACTCAATCTTTGCAAAATGAAAGCGCATCAACTGACCAGAATCACCGGCGCGGTAAAGAACTCGCTCGGACTCGTATACGGAATAAACAAGGGAGCGATGCATGCAAAATATCCCGATGCAATAAGTTTCTCAAAGATGCTCGTCGACCTTAACCTCCTCGTAAAGCCCAGGCTGCACATAATGGACGGTATAATGGCAATGGAGGGAAACGGCCCGAGGTCCGGAAAGCCGAAGAAAATGAATGTCATAATAATGTCCGACGATCCCGTAGCCCTTGACGCGACATTCTGCAGAATGGTCGACCTTGATCCCGAGTTGATTCCCACAGTCAACTATGGAGAATCATACGGGCTTGGAAAATGGAAAGAGGAAGACATCGAATATCTGGGCGACGACATTGGCGGGTTCATTTCAAAAGACTTTGACATTAAGCGCGGTCCGGTGAAAAAAGAAAACATTGCCGCGGCATCAATATTCAGAGGAATGGTTCTTCGCAAGCCATTCATAGAAGAGTCCAAATGCATACGCTGCGGCGTTTGCGTCGAGGCATGCCCTGTGCAGGGTAAAGCTCTTGAGTTCAAGAAAGGCGACCGGTCCAATCCGCCTGTTTACGACTACAAGAAATGCATAAGATGTTATTGCTGCCAGGAAATGTGCCCGGAAGAGGCGATAGATGTCAAGACGCCGCTTTTGGGAAAACTGTTTCTGTACAGATAGCCGTAAAACGAACCCCATTAAGGGGTTCGTTTTCTTTTTAGGCGCAAATCAGCTGCCGGCTTTTCACATGCAACATCCCTGTTTCGAATGGCATATTGCGTTTATCTATACCTCCATAGGGTAAAACAATACCACATCAAAAACAATAATGGAGGTGCATCATGAGAAAGAGCGGACTCGCGCTGGTTTTAGCGCTAATGATGGTTTTGGTATTTGCATCTGTCTCCTTTGCCCATCCTCAGGTCAATACAGTCGACCTTCCCATCCAATCCCTTGAACGTTTGGATTCGGGCATCCACAGGGCTTATGTGAATGTGAGTGAAAAATCCAAAGGAATAGCACAGCACAACATGTACTACAGATTCCAATTTGAGAAGTTTCATGGTTCAGACTAAAACTTTCATGTGAAAAAAGGCAATCCCGCTTTCGGCGGGATTGCCTTTTTATTGTCTACTTTCTCTTTTTCACAAACATCAATCCTCCGCCGATTGCCGCAAGCAGTGCAAGTCCTCCCAGCACTTTTGCCAACCCGGATTTTCTTTCTGTTTTGGCTATGGCTTTCTCCATGTCATCGCTTGAAAAGCCCTCTCCGTCTTGCGCCTGGCTTGTTTCACTTGCCGTACCAGATCCGGCAGATTCTCCAGGCAAAACCACAGCCCCTTCCATGTCCACCTCGGACGGATCGACCAATGGGTTTCCGGCTTCGTCGTAAAGAGCCTCGGAGCGCTCGTACTCCTCTTCTGCTATATCCTGCGCAAGCATTAGATTTTGAATCAGTACAGCCTCTTCGACCTTTGCGACATAAAGGTCCTTCTGCATTGTAAGGGCGACCTTCCAGTCACCGCCTTTGTTGGTGGCGTATACCATGAAGGTGTCTTGCCATGAAGCCGAGCTTCCGTCCTCCGCGATGACCGCCTCGGTTTTGACATCGACCGATCCCATGGCCGCCGAATTATCCTCGGCAATCTCGAAATTCATGTTGGAGGTTTCAAAAACGGTTGGATCTGCGGCCCCGAATGCAGTCTCGATGTACATTCTATATGTTTCCTCATCCGCCAGATGGGCCTTGACATATTCCATGTCTACCGTCCTGATTATAGCATCCGCATCACCGGTGGCGCAGGCTTCGTAGTATTCGCTTGCCGCCTGCTCGGGGCTTTCTGCCGCAAATGCCGTCTGCACGAGTGCCATTGCAAGCAATAGCGCCATAGCCATGATTCTTTTTTTCATACCCTACACCTCCAGTCCGACGACGGGAACCAAAAGAACAGCCCTGCTGGTGTATCCGCTCTCGTCTTCGGCAATTACTATTACGGGAATCATTTCTTTGCGTTCCTCAGCCCTGTTCATTTTATCCACCTTGGAAACGTATTTGAGGTTTCCCTTCCAGACGTTGGTCATCAAATTGAATACCGCCATCTTCTCCGGACCTATTCCAAGAGCCTGGCCGTTGCCGTCTGTGAGGTACCCGGCAATAGCCGCAAAGCCCCCTACCCCTGTTTGGAGAAGGCTTATGGCTGCAATGCCCGCGTCGCTGCCAATCTCGACCACACCCTTGTTCTTCCATGTGAATGCCTCATATATGTCATTGCCCAAAGGGCTCGCTCCCTGCTGTGTCTGGCTGGCAAAAGCCGCATTGTTGATGTCGTTCATGCGTGCATTTATTTTCTCCCACTGCTCAAGAAGCTTCTGGCGGTTCGTCATTGCCTCGATGAACTCCTTGCTGCCTTTTGCGTCATCCATGTCGAGACCGAAGCCCTGGACCCTGTCCATAATCTTGTTGGTCCCCTTCATCTTGTTGACGAAGCGGTCCATCATGACAGCTTCCGCATCTGCTATCGCCTGAAGTATGGTTCCTTCCTGAAGGGCCAGCATGCTCAGGTCCTCGAGTTCCTTGTTGAGCAGGAAATTGCCAACTTCCGGAGCCTTGAAGGCAATCTTTACGCTTCCGTTGGGCGCGACCTCGAGTTTTGTCTCCTTTGACCACTTTCCTCCCGCGGCTTTGCTCATTCCAAGCGGGGTTACAACCCTTATTTTTATATTTTGCGAGTCCGGGTCCTTCACTGTAAAACCGAAGGCGGTTTCGGCTGCGCTTTGTATCTCCGCGGGACTGTTGTCGTCGAATACAACCTTGGGGGCGGCGTCAGCCAGGCGTACCTTGTAGCTTACCTTGTTCGACACGACGGTGCCAGTTGAATCCTTGAGCATGAAGGTGACTGTCTCCTCTTGATTGAATACCGTCTGCCTTGTCTTTCCTCCCCCTGTTCCCTTGGTGCGCATCAGCACGGAGACTACATCCCCGCCCGCAGCGTATGTTATGGAGTCGGTCATTGAGCTTCCGCCTCTTACGAATCCCAGGGCGCAATTGCCGGGTTTTTTTTCAATCTTTCCGTATACATACAGCTTCTCGTCCGGGTCGTATTCTCCTGACTTCTGTATCTTGACTACAGGAGTGAATGCAGAGTCCATCTTTGTGCCGGTATTGTATATGCCGTTGTTGAAAACCGCGATTCCCGGCGAAAGAAGTGAAATGGTATACTTGGCCGGACCCGTTCTCTCCACCTCCGGTATTGCGTATTCACCTTCAAACTGCTCAACCACCTTGAAATTCTTGACGAATGTCTCGAACTCGGCCAGCACGCCCTCGAAGATGGCCTGGCTGTTGCTGGTGTCTGCTGAAAAGGACCTTTGGCACGAAAGATTGATTATGCGCCCCTTGTCGTAGAAGTAGTACCGCACCTCCACCTGATGGTTTTCCCAAGTTTCGTAGCCCACAGGATGACCAATGCTTTCGTAGGCTTTGGTCTTGACCCTCATGAAGCCCTTCTCCATTCCCATGTGGGCCGTAAGAGCCTCCGGGGCAGCCACAACCGGTACGTCGGAAAAAGCAATTCTTGTGAATTTGTCGACCTCTTCCATAAGTTTGTCGCCTTCAGGCATTTCATCATTGAAATAAATGTTTCCGTACAGGCGCGTCTGTCTTTCGTCCGTCCCTTCATGGAAATCCCCGATTTTTCCTGGTCTTGTATCTTCCCAAAGGTCGAAGCTCCACTGGTCTATGGACTCCGTATCGGTTGTAAATCCAAGAGGTTTTGTTACGCTTATTGTCGGTGTAGCAACCTCGTAGGTGACTTCCGCCTTTGCCAGGTTGTTGGCCGATGCCACGACTTCGCCGGAGCTCTGTTCGGACACCCCTGTAAACATCTTGTAGGCGGATGAATCTTCATATTCTTTACGCGAGGCAAACTTTTCGATTCTTCCGAGGCGCAGGGAAAAAGTCGTATACTTCAGCGATTCCCGGTTGGCGATGGTGTCGGCACTGTGCCAATCCCTTGTCATGACCTTAAGCACAATCTCCTCCTCGCCTCCATATGCATAGAGATTCCGGTTTCCGTAAGCCGGAACAACAGACTCGGGAGCCTCCTGTCCAAATTCGTCGAGGGGTGCGGGCTTCAGCCCAGATTCCGCCTCGCAAAGCATTCCGTTGAAGTTGTCTATTCGAATCACGTTGGCGGTCTTCCTCAGTTCGGGATCGTTTATCCTTATTGTTATATCGTATGTGGACCATGCGGAAACCACCTGGGGCACGAAAACCTCCAACGGATCCTTCAAATCTTCGACCGGTTGCCAGGGGCTCTCCCCGTATGCCGAAACCGTCATCGCCAAAAGGCAAATGACCAAAAGCCAAGCTGTTTTTCTTTTCATCAAAATATCTCCTCCGCGTAAAAATGGCATTTGTTTTCATTATATCAGCGTTAAGGATTTTCACCATACTACCCTGGGGTTATATTGATGCCGCAACGGGAAAAACCCGGCTTTGATGCCGAGCAATCATTTTTTACTTAATTTAATTGTT
>PKTO01000253.1 GCA_002869095.1 Clostridiales bacterium | reverse complement strand
TCTTTGCCTTTTACAGCAAGGTGTTTAATTGATTTCCAGCCAAGTCTTCAATCGCTTGCTGCGCAATTTGGAACCCTGGCTGAAAGCGGATTGCAGTGGAATGCCTGTGTATGGATAGAATGAAAAGTTTTTGCACTTTGCACTTTGCACTTTGCATTTGCTTTCCACTTTCCACTTTCCACTGCACTTCTCTTTCCACTTATTTTCCGACGAGTTCCCGGACGCACTGTGGGGGTTGCGTTTTGCGGAGAATCATGCCGCAGTCGGGAATCAATAAAACAGGGGGGAGAAATGCGATTTCACCTCCCTGTCAAATTAAACAGGAGAAAAAAATGAAAAAAACTACAAAGGGATTAATAAGCATATTCATAACCTACACAGTATGGGGACTGCAACCCCTCTATTGGAAAATGCTGTCCCATCTTGACATAGAAGTTGTGATGGCTGCGAGAATAATTTGGTCCCTTGTACTATGCGCAATAGTATTTGCAGTCAGAAACAGAAGAGCGAAGCAAAATGGCAAAATGGCAAGGAAAGAAATTGCAATTCTTTTTGTTGCGGCTTTTATGCTTGGGGGAAACTGGGTACTCAATATTTACGCAGCCAACTCCGGCCGTGTAATAGAGGCCAGCCTGGGTCATTTCATAACCCCTGTAATGACAATATTCGCGGGACTGCTGTTTTTCAAGGAGAGCATGTCCCGGCATGAAAAGATTGGCCTTGGGTTTGTTGTGATGGGCGGCGCATATATAATCGCATCGGAAGGGCGCGTTCCCATGGTTGCTTTGCTTCTTGTTCTTTCATTCCTGGCTTATACAATATTGACCAAGCAAATGGTTTCGGATTCACTCAAGGGTTTTTTGACTGAAATGGTATTTTTGACTCCTGTCGCAATTTGGGTAATTTTTAACAAAGTGGACCAGTGGAATACAATATTTTCATTAAAAAACAGCATTTTGCTTTTATCTACAGGAATATTCACAGCAATTCCTATGGTTTTATTTGCTTACGGGGTCAAGAATGTTCGGCTTGCAAGCATGGGATACATACAATATTACGCGCCGACGATAAGCTTCATATTGGGAGTCTTCGTATTCAAGGAAGCTTTTGACTCCACAAGGCTGATCGGATTTATACTGATATGGGCGGGGGCGTTTACGGCTTCCGTTTGGCCCGTAGCAGGCAATATGTTAAAAAAATATCAAAAAAAACAAGAAATCGCCTAAATCCTATATACAGATGTGTGCAAATGTAGTATAGTTAAACAAAAGGATACTGTATACAATGACCAGGAGGCGCTTGAGATGATTAAACCGGCAATAAAGAAAAATCTGTTCGAGGAAGTTTCGGAACAAATAATACAATTGATAAAAAGCGGAGAATGGACTCCTGGAGATAAAATACCGGGTGAAATGATTTTGTCCGAGAGTTTCCAAGTGAGCAGGAATTCCATCAGGGAATCGCTGAAAGCTCTTGAACTTACAGGAATATTAAGCTCGAAAGCCGGCAAGGGAACATTTGTTTCCGAGAGGGCCGTGAGAAATATAAGGAACAGGGAGTTGGCAAGTCTGATAGAAGACGAGAGTTCTCTTGTCGAACTCATGGAAACCCGACTCATGATAGAACCCGAGCTGGCATATCTTGCGGCGAAAAGGGCTACAAAGGAAGACATCGAAAAGCTGGAAAAATCAATAAGAATCAGCAAGAAGGCTTTGGCCGACCATTAATACACAATAGAAATGGGAATGGAATTCCACACACTTATTCGCGAAGCGTCAAAAAACAGGATACTGGGCAATTTCATGAAATCGATAAGCGAGCACTTGATGGCGCAAAGGGCGACTGCCATGCTTAAATATCTGGACGACTATGTTATAAACGTCGAATGGAACGAGCACATGCAGATGTTTGAATATATAAAGGACGGCGAAGCCGAACTTATCAGGAAATACATGTATGAGCACATATCCAAATCTTTGGGTCTCATCGTAAAGGGAGAAAAAAAAAGTAAAAATGCGTAAAAAGTAGAAAGTGGAAAGATAAAGGTTAAAGGCAAAAGACAAGCAGATATCAGATTTCAGATGTCAGGTTTCAGGAAAAGATAAAGATAAAGACAAAGACAAAGGCAAAAGATTAAGCAGATGTCAAATGTCAGATGTCAGGAAAAGACAAAGGCAAAAGACAAGCAGATATCAGATGTCAGGTTTCAGGAAAAGCGTAAAAACATCGGGCGGCATGCGGGTGTAAATTGAATAAATAAGATTGCAGACAGGGATCTATTCGCATATTCAGGCGGATAGATTTTTTTGTTGCACGGAAGGGAAAAAAACAAGCGTTATCAGAAAATTGCAAAACAAATTTGCATAAATCCGCTTTACAAATACTGTAGCAATGTTGTATAGTATTAATGTAGGACAATCAAAGCAGTATAAAAGCAAAACGGAAGAGGAGGAATTGTTTTTATGAACAAGACCAAGAAAGTCTTGGATCGCCTAATCTCTTTGCAAAACCTGGTTTCAATCGTTCTTATGTCAATCATTCCAGTCATGGTAGTAGTTCAGGTTTTGTTGAGATACGTGTTCCATGCACCGCTTATGGGGATAGAAGAAATAATGCTGTTCCCGACGATTTGGTTGTACATGCTCGGGGGGGCAATGGCGTCGCAAAAGAGAAACCATATTTCTTGCGGTATTTTGACCCTGTACATAAAGAAAGATTTGAGCATGCAAATTTTTAATGTTGTAAAGTGTTTTGTTTCATTTGCTGTAAGCGTATGGCTCACCTATTGGGCATATTGGTATTTCTTGTACTCCCTTAAAACCTGGAAGCATAGCGACCTTGTTGGAATCCCCATGTTCTTGGGAGAAAGCGCAATTTTCTTGGGATTGCTTCTCATGACCTTGTATGCGGCTTCCGACCTGTTTAGGGACAGCAAAATCTTGATTAAGGGAAGAAAACTTTCAGGGGAGGGAGATAAATAATGCTTACAATTGTACTTATTGATGTCATCTTGCTCGTATTTTTGCTGATGCTCAGCATTCCCTTGCCTTACTGCTTCGGAGGCGCATTGATGTTCATGGCTATTTTCGGCGACATATCAATGAAAAGTCTTATGCTTTGGGGTTTCAATCAGATGATAAGCCCCATACTGCTGGCAAGTCCGCTCTTCATATTGGCGGGTACCCTTATGGGCGGCACAGGCATAGCAAAGAACCTTCTTGATTTTGCCGACATCTTCGTAGGAAGGGTAAAAGGCGGAATCGGAGTTGTTGCGGTAACGACTTGCGCCATTATCGGGGCAATATCCGGCAGCGGATTCACTGGAGTAGCTGCAACCGGCCCCATCCTGATTCCCAGGATGGTAGAGCAGGGATATCCCAGAGGTTATGCCACGGCAATGGTTACGGTGTCGTCAGTCCTTGGGCTGCTTATTCCTCCGTCGGTAATAATGATTTTCTACGGCTGGGTAACGGACACATCCATTCTGGCATGCTTCCTCTCCACTGTAGGACCCGGAATTGCGATCGTTATAACTTTCTCGGTAATAAACATGGTTTGGGTCCGCAAGTTCCCGGACATCGTACTTGAGGAGAAGATGGCCAAGGGCGAACGAATGAAGCGCAGCCTGAAGAGAACATGGGTAGCAATACCTGCTTTGGCAATGCCTTTCATAATACTCGGAGGAATCTACGGCGGAGTTTTCACGCCTACAGAAGCCGCGGCAGTTGCAGCGGTAATATCTGTGCCGATAGGCCTTTGGATCTACAAAGAGCTTAAAGTGGACAATTTCAAGGAAATGGTTTCGGATTCGGCTACATCGGTCGGGGCCATAATGACAATGATAATATTCACTCTTATGCTCAGCCAGACATATGTTCTGCTAAGAGTTCCACAAGCAATAATCGAATTGTTGTTCAACATTACTCAGAACAAGACCATACTTCTGATTATCATAAACATATTCCTGTTCTTGGTAGGAATGATTGTAAACGATGTTACCGGAATGATTCTCGTGGCGCCGCTTTTGTTGCCGCTTGTCCTTCAATTGGGAATCAGCCCGGTCCACTTCGCCGCAATCATGGGAGTGAATCTTGCAATGGGTGGTGTAACACCTCCTTATGCCAGCATTCTTTATCTGGGCATGAGGATTGGAAAATGCGAGTTCAGCGAGATACTCAAGCCGACTATGGTGTTCCTGCTTTTGGGATACGTGCCGATTGTGTTCCTTACTACATTCTGGCCGGCGCTCTCTATGTACTTGCCAACTTTGATGGGATTATCATAAAAAGAGGAGGAGTAATTAATGAAAAGATTTGCAAAATTATTCATGGTTTTAGCTTTGGTGTTTTCACTGGTATTCAGTTTGGCGGCTTGCGGTGGAGGCGGCGAAGAGGCTGCGGCTCCGGATGCGCCTGCATTTGCTGAAAGATCTTGGAAGATTGGACACGTTAGACCTCAAGGCACTTCAACTGACGTTGACGTACTCGCTTTCGTCGAAGACCTGAACCAAGCTACAGAAGGAAACTTGACTGTTGAAGTCTATCCTGCCAGCCAACTCGGAAACTACACAGTAGTTCAGGAAAGAGTTGGAATGGGAGACATCGAAATGCAATTGGCTCCCGCAGGAACAAGTGTCGACAAGGCAATGGGACTTTCAAGCGCTCCTTACCTTTGCGCAACATGGGATGAAGCAAGAGAAATGTACAAAAAAGGAAGCAAGCTTACAAACGCGACAGAAGAAATGTTTGCAGAGCAAGGTATCAAGCTTTTGGCAGGATACCCCAAATACTTTGGTGGAATCGCACTTGCTGTAGAGCCTGATTCACCTGGAGACGCAACCGTAGACAAGGGAATCAAAATTCGTGTTCCTGCAATAAAATCTTACGAGCTTACAGCAGGATCTCTCGGATTCATAGCTACACCTATAGCATAC
>PKTO01000362.1 GCA_002869095.1 Clostridiales bacterium | reverse complement strand
TTTCGATAGGATATGCGCTTCGACATGTAGACGGCGAAAGCGTCAGGGACCTTTACAAATTCGCGGATGACGAGATGTACAGGGAAAAAACCAGCCATAGATATACAAGAAACAACGGAGACATCTCGCTTTTGACAAATATGCTTGAAGCCAGAAATTTCGAAACCGAAGCACATGCAAGAAGACTTGAAGACTATTGTGTGAAAATCGGCAGAATGCTTGGCTTCAGGGAAAGCTCGGTCAACAGCCTTGCTTTTTTGGCAAAATTCCATGACATAGGGAAAATAGGAATCAGGGACAAAATACTGTTGAAGCCTGGACCCCTTACCGAATCGGAATTTGCAGAGATGAAAAAGCATTCGGAAATAGGCTACAGGATAGCCAATTCGATGCCCGACTTGGAACATGTGGCGGATTTCATACACAAGCATCATGAATGGTTTGACGGATCTGGTTATCCATTCGGATTGAAAGGCGAAGAAATACCCATTGAGTGCAGGATTCTGTCCGTAGTGGATGCATATGACGCAATGACAAGCGACAGGCCGTACAGAAAGGCAATCGGAAAAGAAAACGCCATCAAGGAATTGAAGCGCTGCTCTGGAACCCAGTTTGATCCCGACATAGTGGATTTGTTCACAGGGCTGGTTCAAAGCGAGGAAGCATAGAGATTGAAGCCTTTTATTATTTCAATGAAAGGCTTCAAAAGGCTTTAAGATGAATGAAGATTGACTTTAAAATGGAACAATATTCAAAAACAAGAAGGAATATGGTAATTGTTGTAGAAACCCTAAATATAATCGTATTGGGAGGGTTTTTACATGAGACACGATTTTATTTACGAAATAAATAAAGCCATAAATGGCGAAAACGGCGGACTGACGGATTTGTATGTGACAATCAACAGCAAAGGCTTGATAATCAAGGGAAACCTCATAAGCGCAGACGAATATCTTTCGCTCATAAGAGAGAACAAAAGCATAAACGAAATAAACAAAAGTTCACTCAATTCCATTTTCAGGAATGTTGAGAAAAAAGAAGAAGAAGAGAACCGAATATGCGAGTATGTACACCTCAGCAATGCCGAAATAATGTACAACAACGTGAAAGAGAACATAGGGATGTGGTTTTGCCACATTGACGATGTGGATGGTTTTTCATTCAAGGAAAAACGCAAAAACCCGAAAAATTATGGAGTCGTATGGAGATGATAAAAAACCTTGCCTAAGGCAAGGTTTTTTATATGAAACAACATTTTTTCATCAATATGGACAATATGCAATTCAATAGGGATTATGCGGAAATTCCTATAACTCCATTCCCGCAAAGTAGCCGGTTTCTATTGCTGTGCGGATGTTTCCGACTTCTCCGCTGTCGCCTATTATTATGGTCTCGTATTTTTCGCTGAGTGTTTTATATAGAGAGTTTTCGGGTAATGTGCCGAATGCCAGGACCACGCTGTCAAACGGGATTTCAATCTCTTCGTTTTTGGTTGTTTCCAATGCTTTTACCACTCCGTCCTTGAATTCGAGTATCCTGGTGTTTGTGTGGACATCTGCACCCGAGCTTTGCAGTATGTTTGTTATTGTGAGCATGGTTATTAGTTCTTCCTTAAGCGCTATGCCCGGCAACATCTCGATTATTGAAACTTTGCAGTCCTTTTCAAGCAGGCAGTGTGCTGTTTCGCAGCCTATCTGTCCTCCTCCTGCCACGACAACGTTTCCGCTCAGGCTTACTTTTTCCCTAAGGACCTGTTCTGCCGTGTATATGTTCTTGCCGTCTATGCCTGGAATGTTCGGAACAAGGGGTTTTGCTCCCGTTGCAAGCATCACTATGTCGGCATTCAGCTCTCCTGCGTTGTTTTCGTCAATCGGACTACCGAGGTGTATATTCACGTTTGGAAGTCTTGAAAGCTGAGAACCGAAGAAGTCGGGTATGTTTTTTAGTGTTGCCTTGCAGGGTGGAAGCATTGCCGCGGAAAGCTGACCTGCGCAAATTTCATCGCCGGCTTCGTATATGTCCACATTGTGTCCTCTTTGTCCTAGTATATATGCCGCCTCGAGTCCTGCAGGCCCTGCACCAATTATTGAAACGTTTTTGGGTGAGGCAGTCATTGTCATGGTGGTTTCGGGTCTGTTTTCTCTTCCTGCTTCGGGATTGAAGGCGCATCGCAACGGCAGATTGTTGAATACGCGGGAGCCTATGCAGTAGTTGCATGTGAGACACTTTCTCATTCCTTGCACATCTCCTGCCATAACTTTTTTAACCCAGTCGGGTTCGGCAATCCATGCCCTCGACAGTGAAATGAAATCCGCCTTTCCTTCGTCAAGAACCGCTTCTGCCACATCAGGGTCGAAAAGGCGGCCCTGGGTAATTACGGGAATGTTTACTGCGCTTTTCATTGCCTCGGCAAGGGGGACAAGCACGCCTTCGGGAAGGTAAATAGGGGGTATGAGCATGTGCATGGACTCGAAGATTCCCGCGCTGCAGTCTATGGCGGCAACTCCGGCGGCCTCTAGCATTTTGCCTATTTCCTTTGATTCATCAATTCCGCGTCCCGCGTCTCCCATGTATTCGTCGATTGACATACGAACAACCAAAGGGAAGTCTTTTCCTGCGTACTTCTGGCATGATTCTATGAGTTCTATAAGGAAGCGCATCCTGTTTTCGAGGCTGCCTCCGTACTCGTCTTCTCTGTCGTTGAAGTAGGGTGTCATAAATTCTGATATAAGGTATCCCCCTACTGCGTGGATATAGAAGGCGTCGAAACCCGATGCCTTTGCGCGTCCCGCGCATTGGCCGTAAGCTTCAACCGACTTGTGGATTTCTTCCACCGTAAGCTTGCGGACGGGTCTTTGTGCAACCATTGAACGTTTTTCGCCCGGACCGACGTTTGGAATGGTTTCGAGTGTTCCTCTTTCGTAAGGGAAGCCAAGGGACTGGGCGCCGCCGCCGGGAGAGACAAGAGCGGCTATCTTTGCGCCCGCCCTGTGAACTTCCTCGGTAAGCTGTGAGAGCATTGGTATGTAGGCGTTGTCGTCTATCCTTAAGGATCCCGCGTAAGGGTCTATTGGGTCAATTTTGGTGTTGCCCTGGGCGGAGTGTAGAACAATCAGTCCGGCACCTCCGTTTGCCCTTCTTACATAGTAGTCGATTATCGGTCGCGTGACTTCTCCATTAACAGATGCGTAAAGCGTTTCGGTAGGGCCCATTATTACATGGTTTTTCAGCTTCAGATTTCCGATTAGGCCGGGAGCCAATAGTTTTTCGTAGCTTTTGCTCATAGCGTTGCCTCCTTTTCAGTTATTGAAAGATTTGGTTTGTATTGAACGTATCCGGATATTATAATTAGTTTAAACCACCGAGTTACTCGGATGTCAACGGAATCGACATAAAATTATCACAATGGGATGAAAAAATTTGAGGCAAAATATTAGCTCATCAATTAGGTTTATAAGAATGCGGCAAAGGGAGGGCTTAAATTGATAGACGACGCTTATTATTATGCGAGCGAATTTGCCAGGCAGTGCGGAATTTCGAGGGACACACTCGAGTATTACAATCGGATAGGACTTCTTGCCCCGTGCAAGAGGGAGGAAAACGGATACGGGCTCTATTCCCCTGAGCAGGAGTACACATTGCAGCTTATCACATATTTAAAAATAGGAGGGTGTACTTTAAATGAAATAAAGGAATACCTCTATGTGAGTGGAATGCCGGAGCTTTACGATGTCATGGAGGGGCGGAAGGAGGCGCTGGAGCGCAAGAGGGATATTATTGATAAGGCGATTCGTACCTATGACTACCATCGCAACTTTCGCTTGACGACACTCGATTTAGCTACGAGGAAAATGAGAATAGTGCGCAATCCAAGGCCGTTCTACATTTTTGAAACGGAGATGGATGAAAGCCTTTCCAATTCCAAAAACTACCGGTCAAAGAAGTTTAGGGAACACCTTCTTAGGTGCAACGAGAGAAGCTCGGAAATAATAAACTTCCCCATTGGAATCATTTATTCGCTCGAGGCTTTGCTTTCACTGAATCTTGATGGAATATGCGGATATTGCAACTACTGCATAGGTAAACCGGAGAATACGTCCAAGTATACACGCATTCCGTCGACTGATTTTATGACATATATGCATACTGACAGCAAGAGGCTTGCCGACAAGAAGGTGGTTTCCGAACTGCTTGAATTCGCGCAAGCCGAGGGATACAAACCAAACGGTCCACTTTTCACGATACCTTTCACGAGAATAATCGATAATGAGCAAAAGAGTATGTTTGATTCGAGAATATTCATATCTGTTGAAAAAGCATGATCGGTAAAAACTTGTTCAGGCTTTTTCAACAGGCTGGCGAATGATGGTCCGCAATTTCCCGGGAGCCGTTTTTCTGGCATCGCTTAGATAGATTTCGTGGTGTTTTCCAATCAGGGAATACCCTTCGATTTCTGCGAAGCGGTGGAGGTTTTTAATGTTCTCGGTTTCTTCGGAGTATGGGCCGATATGGAGGGTTTGAACGGAAAGCCTCTCGGCAATAGACACGAATCTTACCTTTGGATGAGCAGGCGGGTTTTTCTTTTTTGCCACCGATTAAATCGCTTTATCGACCATTTCTTTCGTTATGCGGCTTGGTTGCATGACCATCAAGGTCAATTGCCATTTGTCTTTTTTTCTCCTGCTTCCATTGGTTGATACCGCTTATGTAGTAAAGTCCCTGCAGTGGCATCACGACATAGTCAGGGACATCTACAAACGTGCATTCTCCCACCTTTGCACCGTAAAAGTCTTTAATTCTTTCTTGAAGTCAACTTTTTTTACTAAGATTTAAATAAGAAGGAGTAAAAGCTTTATTGTATAGGCGCAAACTGATATCATATAATTAACTGAAAATTCAAAACTTAAGAAGGCGTGAAAAACCTTCATGAAAACGGTTTTGTAAAAGGAGGAGTAAA
>PKTO01000361.1 GCA_002869095.1 Clostridiales bacterium | reverse complement strand
CTTCGGTTTCGAGCAACAGCTCTCCTCCATAGGGCATAGCCTGCGCAGCATTGAGTATAAGGTTGAGGAATATCTGCTTCAGTTTTTCAAAATCCCCGTGGACCGTCATGGGGACGGCACTTTTTCTTCTTGTGAATTCAATGTTTGAATCTCTCAGATAGGTTCCGGCAAATTTTATCATGCTGTCTATGACGTCCTCGACGTCAAGCAGTTCAAAGTTTGTTTTCGCTGGTTTCGCAAACCTGAGCAGCTCCTCTATCACCGAATTCTGCCTTTCTATCTGTTCCTTTATTATCTCGATGAACTCGGAATCCTCTTCGGTCAGAGTGCCCCTCTTCTCCATCAGCTGCAGTGAGCCTTTCATTATTCCAAGAGGGTTCCTGAGTTCATGCGCTATGCCCGAAACGAACTGACCCAGAGCGGCCAGTTTGTCCGCCTGATGAAGCCTTTCCTCCAGAGCCTTCTGCTCTTCCAGCTTCTCTGCCATGCGGTTTATTTCACCCGCTATCTGGCCCAGTTCGTCAGACGACACTTCTATGCGGTGGCTGAGATCACCCTTCATTTTCTCCACTCCGTCGTTTATCCTTGCAACATCCCTCATCAACTTGCGCGTGATGTAGGCCACCCCGAAAATCCCTGCCAGCAAGCTGAAAAGAACTGTGACTGCTGTCAGAATTCTTACTATGGCAAAAACGTTGGCGTCAGAAATTATGGAATCCTCAATCCAAACGACTCCAATTATTCGGTCTTCCTCAATAATCGGTTTCATTGCCCTTATTTTGTCCTTGTCCCTTAAAATTCCAAGGTTTCTTGCATTGTAGCCGTCTTTTGGCAAATCATTTTTGAAAATTTCTCCGAGTTCGCGCGACTGCGGACTCTCCGTTTCCTTGTTCCAGTCCACGGCTATTTCAAGTTTGTTTTCAGAATTGGCATACCCGGCAATTATGTCTCTGTCATTTTCCACAATCGGATAGAGTATGGCTTCAACTTTTTCACGGGAAATTTCGGCATCGGGGATACTGTCGATTCCGGCCATGATCGATTCGAGATGCTTTTCGAGCTCGCCTCTCTTCTCATCGACTATTTCACGGTCAAACTGCTGGTTGAGTATGAAATTCGCGCCTATGCCCACAACCAGTCCGGCTGTCACGAGGCAAATAAGAATTATAAGTTGTCTGTTGATCGTTTTTTTCATATTGCCTCTCCAATCACATCCCCGGCTACTCGTATCTGAGGGCGTCTATTGTATTGAGCTTTGCAGCCTTGTCTGCAGGATAGATTCCAAATACCACTCCGACTCCAAGCGAAAACATTGTTGAAAGAATCACTATCCCCATAGATACAACTGTTTCAAGCTCGAATATTGCAGTGATGGCGTAGGCTCCCCCTATGCCCAAGGCTACCCCTATTATACCACCCATGCCGCTGAGGACAATGGACTCGATAATGAACTGAACAAGTATGTCCGAGTACTTGGCTCCGATTGCTTTCCTTATTCCTATCTCCCTTGTTCTTTCGGTGACTGACACAAGCATTATGTTCATTATGCCTATGCCGCCCACAAGCAGTGAAATTCCGGCAATGCCGCCGAGCATTGCAGTCAGCATACCCGTAACGCTTCCAACCGTATCAAGTACCTCGCTCTGGTCGAATACCCTGTAGGCGTCCTCGTCGCCGAACTTTCTTTCCAGATAGTTCTCCATGTAGGCTTTTGCCACATCGACGGTTTCCGCCGATTCAGCCTGAACATATATTGTTCTTATGCTGGTGTCTCCGGAAAGCCTCTGAGCAGTTGTAAGCGGTATAACAACCACCTCGTCGTTCGACCCCATCATGGAAGATCCCTTTTCCGCAAGGCTGCCCACTATGGTATATGTCTGTCCGTTTATCTTTATCTCCTCGCCGATTGCCGAAGCGTTTCCGAAAAGTTCGCTTTTGACCTCGCTTCCCACTACAGCCACCCGCTGCCTGTTGTCAAGATCGGTATCAATGAGAAAACGCCCCTCGAGCATCTCGTAATTCAGAATGGAAAGGTAGTCCTCGTCTGTACCGTTTATTGAAATGTCTTCGAGTATTGTGGTTCCGCTCTTTATATCGGCATTCATTGTGGAACTTCCTGCAACCTTCCCCACACCTATGAATTCGTCGAACATTTCAATATCTTCAAGGTCGAGAGACGTATCCGCCCCCCGCCCCATTATATTGACCGTCAAAAGATTGGAACCCATTCCTTCTATGCTTTCAGTGACGCTTTTTGTCGTTCCCTGGCCTATGGAGACCAGAATTATGACTGCGCTTACTCCGATTATGACTCCAAGCATTGTGAGAAAGGATCTCATCTTGTTTGAGAATATGCTTGACATGGCCATTTTGAAGGTCTGTTTGAAGTTTATCTTCATATTGAAACCCCCTCCCCTATTATGCCGTCCTTGATCATCACCATTCTTCCGCTTTCCCTGGCAAGCTTGTCATCGTGGGTTATCATGACAAGGGTAGCCCCCTTGCCGTTTAGGTCCGTCAGTATTTCCATTATCTCAATTCCGGATTTCGAATCGAGATTTCCCGTAGGCTCATCTGCGAGTATAATGGGGGGGTCTCCGGCTATTGCCCGGGCAATGGCCACCCTTTGCTGCTGGCCTCCCGACAGTTCGTTCGGCCTGTGAAGGCTTCTGTCTCCCAGTCCGACTTTTTCAAGAGCCAAAAGTGCTCGCTCCCTTTGTTCCTTCTCCGAAACCCTTCTATAAATAAGAGGAAGCATCACATTCTCGAGCGCCGTCAGTTTGGGCAGCAAATTGAAGCTCTGGAATACAAAACCTATCTTGCTGTTCCGTATGTCGGCCTGTTCGGAAGCATTCATTCCGCTTACATCTATGCCGTCAAGCAGGTATCTTCCCGAGGACGGAACATCGAGGCAGCCAATTATATTCATCAGTGTCGATTTGCCGGAACCCGATGGTCCGACTATCGATACGAATTCTCCACTTTTTATTTCGAATGTCACATTTTTCAGGACCTTGAGCTCATACTGTCCCATAACATAGCTTTTGCATATGTTTTCTGTTCTTATCAAAGACATGCCGCACCTCCCAATTTCCCTAAGGCCTTTGCCTTGTTCCGGTTCCGCTTCCTCCACCCATTCCGGGCATCATGCCGGCGGGACGATCATCCGTTGAAACATCACTGGCGGAGAGTCCGGTCATGACAACTTGATCCCCTTCTTCCAGCCCTTCAACAATCTCATAGTATCTTTCATCCATAAGCCCAGTCTCTACCGGAACAAGCGACTTTTCTTCTCCTGCGCGCGCATCTTCGTCATAAACCGTTACCATTATTTTCCCGCGCATTTCCGTAGCGGCCTCTATTGGAAGAAGGATCACATTTTCAGCGCTGTCAAGAAGTATTTCGGCATCAGCGCTCATGCCCTCTTTCACAAGCTTGCTGTAAGGAACCGAAATGGTTACATCGTAGGTCGCAACTCCGCTTTGGACATCTCCGATCTCGGATATTTTTACTACTTGGCCCGAAAACTTCTCATCCGGCGCCGCATCGACTGTTATTTCGGCATGCTGCCCTATTTCAACTTCATTGATGTCGAGTTCATCGACTGCTATGGTCATTCTCTTGTCGAAGCTTATTATCTGTCCCAAGACTCCTGTATTGTTTGAGGATGAGTTGCTGTCGCTTGTGTTGACACCCACGGTGTCGCCCACTGAAACGTCGGAACCGGCAAGAATACCGTCGCTCCCGGCTTTTACACTTAGTCCTTCCATTTTCTCGGAAAGCTCGTCAAGCTCTATCTTGGCCTCCTGAAGGTCTACATTCTTGCTCATTTGAGAGACGACCAGAGAGTCGCTTTCGAGCACCGCAATTATTTCCCCTGCATTTACAGCATCCTTTTCCTGCTTGTACAGCTTGACTACAGTGGCTTTTCCGGGGGATTCTAAAATTTCGGCATCCTTGTATTCCACGGTTCCCTCGGTGATTCCCCTTATGGTTTCATAGCCGGCGTAGATTTCGACTCTTGCGGTATCTCCCTCCATAAATCCTCCCGGGTTGTCCACTGCAACATAAACATATTGGAAGAGGCCCCCGCTTCCGTCAGATGATGGAGTACCGTCAACCTTTGCGACAACTCCGCTTGTAGTGAAGAAGCTGGACGGAAAAGTCACGCTGGCCGCCTGACCGACTTTGATTTTTCCCTCGTTCAAAAGATTTATGGGGGTCTTTACATATATTTCACTCTTGTCCCATACCTTTACTACCGTCTCCCCCTGCGAAAGTGTCTGCCCTATCTCCAAATCCATTTCCTCAATAGTGCCTGTCATCGGCGCGCGGACCGTAAGGTCCTCGACGTCTCCGCTTGAAGTCCTGTATTCGAGTGACGCATTGTCATAGGCGATTTTCGCCTTGGTCCATTCCGCTGTAAGGTCGTCGCTCTCGAGTTCATAAATAATATCGCCTTTCTTGACCGTGTCTCCCTCGGAAAAATTGATTTTCTTAACCTCAGCCTCGAAGTCATCGGGATCTAGCTCCTGGGATTCTGCAGAAAAAATTGTTCCGTTTCCTGATATGGCTATCTCTATGTCACCCCTTGTGAGAGTGTACATGATATCCGTATCCTCCGAATCCCCTTGGCCGTTTGCATTCAGTGCCACCATAGAAAAAACGGCAACGATAACCAACGCGGTGTATACATAAATACTTTTTTTGCCTTTTGGCCTTTTTGTTTTAATCCATTCAACCAGTTTCATTTTGAACCTCCTAAAATTGTTATGCCCCTATATATTGCAAGCTTCGTGCCAAAACAAAAACCGCTGTTTCCAAGGGGAAACAGCGGCGATGTTGTTTGTATTGTTTGATATCGGACACTTGTCCTCTATATTTTTGTCTGATAACAGACATTCCATGGAAAAGGGGACTGTCCCCTTTTCCATGGTTTCTAATCAGCATTCGGGCTCT
>PKTO01000037.1 GCA_002869095.1 Clostridiales bacterium | reverse complement strand
TTTCATCGAATGTTTTTCGGCCCATTCCTCAAGCCCAAGCGACTTTATTTGGCACAAATTATAGACTTTAAGATTATGCGGATACTTTTCCGCCCCCGATGTTGAAGGCGCAAGTTTGCCGCAGGGAAAGGACGAGCACTCGTGACAGAACTCGACGCCTTTTGCGCGTGCGCATTCAAGCGTTTCACAAGCTCCCGAATAAAGTGCGCAGCCGTTCTGGTCCCTGCAGCCCTTGCAGGCAACCTCGTCAGGGCTTTTATGCAGCATTGCGGCAAGGCCCTTTCTCATTTCCTCTGTAATGTTGTTCTCGTGCACATGGCAGTTGAAGCAGTCCAAACCGCATGGCGCGGTCATTCTGGTGATATCCATTTGAATCCTCCTTTTTGTACTTAACGTTCGTTATTATTTATGCATGAAGAAGGCTACGCCATTATGTGCTCAAGCGCCCCTCTTATTTTTTCATCGGGCAGATCCTCTTCCAGAAGCAGAATCCTTTCGGTAAAATTTTGTACAATCCCCACAAGAATGTCTGTAACGGCATCAAGTTTTTCAGGGTCCTGATAAAGCTTGGACAAAATTTTTCTGTTTCGCTCGTATCTCTCCCTTTCCCACTCCATCAGCTTATGCCTTACTTCCTGCCCCTCCTCATATCCAAGCCACACTTTTATCGCGAGGCGGTAGACGGAACGGTCGTAGCCGCCCAGATTCTTTCGTTGTCTTATCGCGTTGAAATAAACATCCTGCAGGGACGAACCCCTTTCGACCTCGCTGTTCAGCCTTTCAATCAATCGAATGAATTCCTTGTATACGATTTCATCAAAAAGCTCCTTCTTGCTGTTGTAGTAATAGTAGACCATGGGAATCGAACAGTCCGCCCCTTTGGCTATGTCGCGCACCGACGTCCCATGAAAACCTTTCTTTCCGAACTGTTCTATTGCCACTCTTTTTATCGCTTCCTTTGTTGACATTTCCAAAAGAACGCCTCCCTTTTAACTTAACGTTCGTTAGCTTGCCATCATATTATACCGGATTTCACGCTTTGTCAAGCGTTTGCTCCAATTATTTGCCTTTGCATCGATTCTTCAATCTGAAACGGTCTGCATACTTCTTTCCCTCAAATTTCATTTTCTGCGAATTCCATCAACTTCCAACCCGTCAAGAAGCTTTTCCGCCAGTCGCTTCTTGAGGTCGGCCTCTACAGCAAGCTCTATAATCTCTATTGCCGTCTGATCGGGCCTGCCTTCTCCCGGTTTTTTTTCATACCGCCTGGAAAGACTTTCGAGATGTTTTTTTTCGATCTCCCTGAACAGTCCGTAAACGCTTTCAAATTGATTTTCCATCAACCCGAAAATTTTCTGTATGTCCTTTAGCGACAATACGCTCTTTAGTCGATAAAGCATTATGAGATGTTCAACCTGCCCTTTGCTGTACTTTTTCCTGTGGGGACGCTTTATGACTTTTGCCTTGACGTAGTTGTTGACCATCGTTTTGGTCATCACCTTTTCATTTTCACCCCTCTCGTATACCTTGAGCTTTTCATCGAGAAAAACCAAAATCTGGTCCATGTACAAATCGATGTCGGGTATTGTCTCCGGCGCAATCCCCGGAGCATTCATAAATTCCTCTATCTTCTCTTTCATTCTGTTTCCTCCTGTAAATTTTTGATTCGTTTGTGTGGCTCAAATCATTTTGGGGCAATCCTAAAAGCGCTTCTTGTATTCCGGAATCAAGCTTGTTATAATCAATATATCACATAGTTATGCATACTACATAGGAGGTTTTTTTATGTTTTTCAAAATTCGCGAGCCGGTAAACAGCATAACCCACCTATTAGGGGCGATTCTTTCGGCAATGGGACTCGTCTGGATGCTTTTTAAAGTTCTCAGGCAGCCTTCACCGGAATATCTGATTTCTGCGCTTGTATTCGGCGCAAGCCTGATTCTCCTGTACAGCGCCTCCACCTGCTACCATTGGCTGATGGCATCCTCAAAAACGATACGGCTGCTCAGGAAAATAGACCATTCCATGATCTACGTTCTCATAGCCGGCACGTATACCCCAATATGCATTCTTGCCCTACCGAGGCCGCTTGGGCTGTATCTTCTTGCCGGAATTTGGATTCTGACTCTTGCCGGCATAATAATGAAGCTGGCTTGGCTCGGCGCGCCGAGGTTCATCTATACTTCATTCTATCTCTTTCTCGGTTGGCTGGCAGTATTTTTCATAATGCCCATATACAGGACTCTTCCGCTGCCCGGTTTCATTCTTTTGCTTTCGGGCGGGGTACTGTATACCGCGGGAGCTTTGATTTACGCATTCAAACCTAAAAGGCTCCATCTTTCCATTTTCGGATTCCATGAAATCTTCCATCTCTTCATACTGGGGGGAAGCCTTTCACATTTCATAATGGTCAGCAGATACCTGCTTCCCGCAATCTAAACATATTCTCTGTTTTTTTATCGTAATGGTTGCAAAGACAACTATGCCGTGGTATAGTTGTCTTTGCAACCATTACTTGTTTTCTGGAGGTTTACATGCACAGTTCAAATATGTCACTTGGCAAATATGTCTCAATCATACACAGGCACGGGAGGATTTTCATCGACGAAAAACTTGGCCAATACGGAATCGGAAGCGGCCAGGCGCCCTTTCTGATGGCCCTCTACCATAATGACGGCATACGGCAGGAGGATCTTTGCAAAAGCATCAATATAGACAAGGGCACCACAGCAAGGGCTCTCAAGAAGCTTGAGTCATCCGGATACGTGTCGAGGCAAAGGGATTCTTCCGACAAGCGCGCCTACAGCATACACCTTACGAAAAAGGCTTTGGATTTCAAAAGCGAACTCAAAAAAATTATTTCGGAATGGACAGACGCATTGGCAAACGGCCTTACCGAAGAGGAATCTTTTAAAGCTCTCGAACTGCTTCAGGCCTTGGCAAATAACGCAGTCGAAGAAACCGCCGCACTTCACCGAACCAAAGAACAGGAGAAAACGCTATGAACGAAAGAAGCGAACGACTCGGAAATGAAAAAATCAGCAAATTGCTGTTCAACCTGTCAATGCCTGCAACCATAGGCATGATTGTAAACGCTCTGTACAATGTGGTCGACACCATTTTCATAGGGCGCGGAGTAGGAACCTTGGCCATCGGAGGCCTTTCTATAGCCTTCCCCATACAAATGATCATAATGGCATTCGCCCAGATGGTTGGAATAGGAGCCGCTTCCGCCATATCGAGAAGTCTCGGTGCCGGAGAAGTCGAAAAAGCCGACCATGTGGCAGGCAACTCATTCGGGGCTGTTTTGCTGATAAGCGCGATTGTAATGTCAATCGGCCTCATTTTCACAGACCCGGTGCTCAGGATTTTCGGGGCTACAGACGCCATACTTCCTTATGCGAGGGACTACATCAGGATAATTCTGATGGGAAGCGTTTTCTTCTCCTTCACCGTTTCATCAAACAATCTTGTGAGGGCTGAAGGCAACGCAAAGGTTTCGATGATCGCAATGCTCATAGGAACAGGCCTGAACATAGTGTTCGACCCCATTTTCATATTCGCTTTGGACATGGGCATAAGGGGCGCCGCCATCGCGACGATACTGTCCCAGTTTTTTTCTTTCATCTACATCACATTTTACCTTTACGGCGACAGCAGCACACTTAAGGTCCGTTGGCACCATCTTCGTCCCGACTACAGGATTCTGAAGGATATCTTCACCGTGGGGCTGGCTTCCTTCGCCAGGCAGGTCGCCGGAAGCTTTGTCGCAATACTCGTCAACCACTCCCTTGCCTTCTACGGCGGAGACTTGGCGATATCGATATTCGGAATCATAAGGCGGGTTACAATGTTCCTTTTCATGCCTCTATTCGGGGTTGTACAGGGGCTGCAGCCAATAGTCGGCTTCAACTACGGGGCAAAAAAATATGGACGCGTCCGGGAAGTAATCAAGCTTTCAATAATCGTCACTACTGTTTTTGCAAGCACAAGCGTTTTGTTTGGAGAACTCTTCCCATACGCCATATTCGGCATATTCAGCACCGATGCGGAATTGATTTCCCAAGGGGCTCCGGCTCTAAGGCTGGTCATAATGATGATTCCGGTCATAGGCGTCCAGATAGTGGGCGCGGCGCTTTTTCAGTCTCTCGGCAAGGCCGTCACATCGCTGGTGCTGTCGCTTCTTCGGCAGGTGCTGGTTTTGATTCCCCTCCTTCTATTTCTTCCAAGGGTAGGGAACCTTGCATTGACCGGAATCTGGATATCCTACCCGCTTGCGGATTTGATTTCCACCCTTTTGACCGGAATTCTCATATTCAAGGAAATGAACAAAATGAAAGAATGCGAGGACGCTCCCGCGGAATCTTCTTGTGTCTAAAAAATCCTTATCCACAAAATATTGTGCATAGTGTGGACAAAACCGCCTGTCATACCCAACAATTTGGTTGACAAGGCGGTTTTTAATTATATGTTGCCCAATATGGCACTTGCCCTGACGGGAGATCCGTCGGCTTCGACCGTCCTGAGAGGCATGGCCGAAAACCAGAAAAATCCTTGGCCGGCCAGGCTTTCCAGATTCTTCAGGTTTTCCACTATGACCATTTCCTTTCCAAGGAAAATCCGGTGGTTGGCCAGGCTGGCGTCATCTATGGGGTCTGCCGAAATATTGTCGAATCCGACTCCCTTGAGCCCGAAGGAAGCCAGGTATGAAGCTGCTTCATTTTCAAGACAAGGGAAATTGCCGTAGTATTCTTCCCTGCCCCAATATATGCTCCAGCCTGTATGAAACAAAGCATAGTCCGCCTGATTCAATTGCTTTTCAAACTGTTCAAGAAATTCTCTGCCTATTTTACTGCCTTGCCCCGCCGCATCAACTACGAAGGCCTTTCCGAAAAAATGCCCGACATGGTAGCGGTCCAGGGTCTTTCCTCCTTCAAACAAGTGGGCGGGAGCATCCATATGGGTTCCCGTATGCGAATACATGCTCAGCCTCTTCTCTTTGAAGCCGTC
>PKTO01000041.1 GCA_002869095.1 Clostridiales bacterium | reverse complement strand
TTGCAGTTTGGCGAAAAGAGTCTTGGCAATGTCAAAAAATGCAAATCATGATATAATGTTTTAACGGAGTCTGCGAATTTTAAGCGGTGGATTCCATATGGAGGGGTAGTAAATGGATAAAGGCAAACTGGATGGTATAAGAAAAGACATATTTATGATAGGAATACTGGCCGGTCTGTTCGTGAGCAGTTTCTTCAATTATTTATTGTTTCACAGCCTGGTTGGAATTTACGGCATATCGATAGCCTTTGCCGTTTTCATGGTCGCATGGAACTCAAGAAAATACAACAAGGGAAGCTACATAATATTCCTTGGCATAGCGTATCTTTTCATCGGGTTCATAGACCTTATGCATTTGCTTTCATTCAAGGACTTAACAGTTTTTGCGGGGCAGAAGTATTTCGCGGGGCAGTTCTGGATTGCAGCCAGGGCAATGGAAAGCCTGACGCTACTGATAGCCTTCAAATTCAACAAAAGGCTCAAGGAACGGATCAACTACGAAATGGTGTTTTCAATATACTTTGCCGCCACTCTCTTGATTTGCACAAGCATACTTAATTTCAACACTTTTCCTTCATGTTGTGTTGAAGGATCGGTTTACACACCTTTTAAATTATGGTCAGAGGCCGCAATAGTCCTTATGCTTTTGACTGCATGGTTCGCAATAGATAAAAACAGGCTGGAAGTGGGTGAGAAGGCTTATCCATTTCTCGTATGGGCAATCGTATTCACATTGCTGTCCGAGCTTTCTTTCCTTATAGATGCCGGAAACCACGGGCTTTTGAATCTTGTCGGTCAGTTCATGAAGCTGTCGTCCTTCTACATGATTTACAAGGTGGCGATAGATTTGGGCATAAAGAAGCCTCACGACGCATTTTTCAGGGAGCTCAAGCAAAATGAAAATTCACTCAAGGATGTCGCTTTGATTGATTTGGAAACGGGCCTTTTCAACAATCAGGCATACCAAAGGATAAAGGGCAAGCTGTGGGTATTGTTTAAGAAATGCAGAACAGTAGTCGGGATAGCGCTTCTGACCATCAGCGACTTTGAAAAACTGGAAATTGAATATGGAAAAAGGACATCGCTGAAGATTCTGGAAGAATTTGTAGAGATAATAATGGATGAAATACCAGAAGACCATTTCTTTTTCAGGATGGACACAAACACTTTTTTGATTCTCTTCGGAGAAGAAGAGGAAAGAATGAAAAATTACGCAGAGACCATAAGGAAACGATTTGTTTTAGAGGTTAAAAGCAAATATGGAATAGAAGCAAATTTGCATTACGGAATAAGTGAGAATGACTCACTCCTCACTTACAGCATTGACAACGTGTATGAATCTGCCAATGAAAATCTTTCCAGGAAAAAATTGAGATATGTGATTCAGGAAATGGAATAGAGAGAATATAAAAAACAGAGGATGGCTTGAAAATGGAAGATAAAAAAGCAATGGAAGCGATAATTCAATATTTCAAGGATATAAGCAAAATCCCCAGATGTTCCGGAAACGAAAAGGCAGTCAGCGATTTTCTGCTGGGTTTTGCCGGACAATGCGGAATCGAAGCGATTCAGGACCAGTATCTGAACATAATAATGAAAATTCCGGCGTCTGAGGGATACGAGAGCGCTCCAACGGTTATGCTTCAGGGACACATGGACATGGTATGCGTAAAGACGGAGGAAACGATTCATGACTTTGAAACCGATCCCTTGCAGTTGCAAGAAAAGGATGGATTCATTTCGGCAGTCGGGACGTCGCTCGGAGCGGACAATGGAATCGCCGTTGCATATATGATGGCGATTGCGGCGGACAGAGAGCTCAGGCATCCGGAATTGGAGTGCGTGATAACAACGTCCGAGGAAACCGGCATGGATGGAGCGATAGGCCTTGAAACAGAGAATTTGAATGCCCAAATACTGATTAATCTGGACTCTGAGGAAGAAGGCGTGTTTTTGGCTTCAAGCGCAGGCGGAGTCAACAACATTGTAAAGCTCGATGTCAAAAGGGGAAACGGATACGGGCATGAATGCTGCAGCCAAATAACCATAAAGGGATTGATGGGCGGGCATTCCGGATCCGAAATAGACAAAGGAAGGGCCAATGCCATAAATCTTATGGGTAGATTCATGGCCGAACTCGACCCGGATGTGTTTGGAATAAGGAGCATAAATGGCGGCACCAAAAGAAATGCCATAGCCGACCGTTGCTGCATTGAAATAGTCTCCTCACTCGAAAGCGTAAAGGCTTTGGAGGATAAAGCCCGCAATATGGAAGAAAGATTTCGAAAGGAGTTCAAATCGGCTGAACCGGAACTGAAAATCGAAATTTCAAAGGCGTCATCAAATGGAGGGACCATCGATAAAAAAGGCATGGAAAAACTTGTACGATTCTTGCGCCTTGTTCCAAACGGCGTGCAAACCATGAGCCCGGATGTGCCGGGGCTTGTTGACAGTTCAATCAATCTGGGCCTAATAAGAACACGCGATAATCAAATAGAGATAACGAGTTCGGTAAGGAGCTCGCTGAAATCCTTGAAGGACGAAATAAACGGGCGAGTGGCGCTCATTTGCAGCCTTATTGGCGCTGAAATGGAGCTCGAAGCCGACTATCCGGGATGGGAATTTGTCTCAAAATCATATATCAGGGATGTCATGAAAGACGCCTACAGGGAATTGTCCGGCAAGGAGCCTTCCATTGAAGCCATTCATGCAGGGCTGGAATGTGGATTTTTTAAAGAGAAAATGCCGCATCTGGATATAATATCGATGGGTCCGGACATGTCCGGGGTCCATTCGGCAAGGGAACGTCTTGACAAAGCATCCGCGGAGAGAACGTGGGATTTGCTTGTCAAAACGTTGGAAAAAATAACTTAGGGGCGGGAATAAACAAGGAGGATCAAAATGACAAGAGTGGAAAGTTTTGAATTGGATCACACCAAGGTTAAGGCTCCATATGTCAGGAAAGCGGCTGAATCCAAAGGCAAAAAGGGTGACGTCGTAAGCAAGTTCGACATCAGATTCACACAACCGAATGAAGCCTTCATTTCAACGGCCGCCATACATACGCTTGAACATCTGTTGGCAGGATACATGAGAGAGGAAATGGAAGGGATAATTGACATTTCGCCAATGGGATGCCGCACGGGATTCTACATGATATGCTGGGGCAATCCGGAATCCAGGAATGTTGCGCAAGCTTTGCGCAATTCTCTTGAAAAGATCATGCGGACAAGCGAAGTTCCGGCTGCAAGAATAGAATCATGCGGCAATTACAAAGACCATTCGCTGCAAGATGCAAAGGAATGCGCGGACCTGGTTCTGGGAGACATGATCGACAGCTGGTAGAGGAGGTTTCCCCAAAATGAAAAAAAGAGAATACGCAATACTGGAGGCATTGCCCAACCCCGTTTTTTTCAAAGATTTTGAAGGAAGGTTTCAGTACTGCAACAAGGCATTCTATGAATTTTTGGGTGCGGACGAAAACGAAATAATTGGAAAAAAGGCCGATGAAATAGGGCTTGATTCGGTTGCCGAGCGGTTCAGAGAAGCCGACGAGGCACTTCTCAGAGGAGAAGGAGTTCAAGTTTACGAAGCCAAGGTTACAGACTATAAGGGAGAATTGCGAGACCTGCAAATAACGAAAGACCTTGTATGTTGCGATGAATTGGGCGGATTGATTGGAATTGCCGGAGTGGTTGTCGATATAACCGAAAGAGAGAATTTTGCGAAAAAAATGAAGGGGTTAAACAGAATAAAGGACATAGCCATTCAAATAAATCAAAGGCTTTTGGATTCGGACGAGGAGACAGACACAATAGGCATGCTGCTTGAAAAAAGCATAGAGTCGATTTCAAATGCAAAATTTGGCGCAATCCTTTTGATTAACGAAAACGGTTTTCTCGAAATGCCCAAATCAAAGGGCTATCCAAAGCAAATGACAAAAAATTTCAAAGTTCGGCTCGAAGACAGCCTGGTGGTAAAGAGCAAGGGACAAGTGCCCAAAGAAATCTGTGTTGTAAGGGACATCGATAAAATGGAAGCAATAGAGAGTCCCGAGTTGCTCGTGCTTGACGGGGATAGCGTGAAGACGTCCTTGGTCTCTCCCATATGGATTGACGGTGAACTCTACGGGTTCATAAACATTGACAGCACAAAGAGAACTGCTTTTGATCGGGACGATATTGAAATAATGGAGTACATGAGGGACCAGATACAAACAGTTCTTTCAAAGCAGCGAAAGTATCAAAAGAAACTTATGAGCATGAGAACCGATCCTGTGACGGGACTTATAAACAGTAAATATCTAATTGAGATGATCCAAAAGGCAATGGATATTGCAGATGTATCAAATCAGAAGATGAGTCTTGTAATGATGGACATTGATGGCATGAAGCAAATAAACGATTCATATGGGCATCTTGCAGGGGACTCTGTCCTCAAGGCTTTTGGAAGAAGCGTGCTTGAAAAAATAAGGGACTGCGACATAATCGGAAGGTTCGGGGGAGATGAATTCATAGCAATCTTTCAGGGCAGCGGGGAAAAAATGATTACGGCGAAAATGGAGGAAATAAGGGAATTGCTTGAGCATGAAACGGTTAATCATGCAAATGCACAGCTGCATCTCAACTTTAGTTTCGGTGTTTCGGAATACCCCAAAGACGGGCAAGAAATTGAAGACCTCGTGACAATTGCCGATGAAGAAATGTATGCCGACAAAAGAAGAAGAAAAAACAATATGAATTAGAAGGATAAACGAAATCAAATGAAGCCCACTTTATTGGCGGGCTTCATTTTTTTGTCAGCTGAAATTATCGGACAATTTCTTGAGAAGCCTCATAAGCTCTTGCGTTTCTTCATCTGAAAAATTTTCATAGGCCTTTTCTATAAGATTTGCGGAGATGGCTTCGAAGGCCGGCTGTATTTTTCGTCCCTTGTCGGTAAGGACAACATAGCTGATGCGCCCGTCATTTTCACTTCGTGTCTTTTCCACATATCCTCCGATGACAAGCTTGTC
>PKTO01000292.1 GCA_002869095.1 Clostridiales bacterium | reverse complement strand
TCAAACACCCTGTCTTCAGGAATACGCTTGTATTTAACGCTGTTGACTTTTTCCGCCACGAGTCTTCTTGTATATAAAGAGGAATTATCGGTTAACATAATGTTATTATTGTCTATGTTTATCTCTTTTACATACATTGGCTTGCCCAAGGCTATTCCAAGCCCTTTCCTTTGCCCGATCGTATAGAATGGGATTCCATTGTGACGCCCAAGAATATTCCCCTTTTCATCGATAAATTTTCCCGGTTCGATTTTATTCTTGACATTTCTCTCCAAAAATCCACCATAGTCATTATCTTGTATGAAACAAATTTCCTGGCTGTCTTTTTTATCCGCAATATTCAGTCCTATTTCAACTGCTCTTCTTCTGACATCGTTCTTGTCTCTTATATCTCCAAGAGGCATGAGCAACCTTGAAATGCACTCTTGCGACAGTGTATAAAACATATAGCTTTGATCTTTGTCGTTTTTTGTTCGCTTCACGTAATATCTACCGCTCGTTTCGTCTTTTGCAACCTTTACATAATGTCCCGTAGCCATATAATATGCTCCGACATCATCCGCTGCTTCCATCAGATACTTGAATTTGATCGTTTTGTTGCATTGCACACAAGGATTGGGGGTTCTGCCACTTAGATATTCGTTTATGAAATATTCGACTACTTCGTTCTTGAAAGATTCTTCATGGTTTTTTGAAATGAAGTCTATGCCCAATTTTTCACAGACATCCCTCGCATCCCTTTCATTTTCTTTTGCCGAATGTCTGAATCGTCCACCGTCTATCGTTTCCCAAAGATTCAGATAAACACCTGTCACATCATAACCTTTCTCTTTCAATATATGGGCAGCAACAGAACTGTCCACTCCTCCGCTCATTCCAATCACTACTTTGTTCTTGTTCAATTTACCATTCATATTAATGTTCATGTTCTCTTACTTTGAAATTTTCAAGTCCCTTTATATTCAAATTGTTCTTTTTTGCGTAATCCATCAATGCAACCTTTATTGCGTCTTCCGCCAATACCGAGCAATGCACTTTTTTGGGCGGCAAACCGTCCAAAGCTTCCACAACAGCCCTGTTTGTAAGGCTTACCACTTCGTCAATCGATTTTCCCTTTATCAATTCCGTTGCCATGCTCGAGGAAGCTATAGCGGATCCGCAACCGAATGTCTTGAATTTCGCGTCAACTATAATATCATTTTCTATTTTAAGAAAAATTTTCATTATATCGCCGCATTGCGGGTTTCCAACCTCACCCACTCCATCGGCATTTTCGATTTCTCCCACATTCCTTGGATTCATAAAATGATCCATAACCTTTTCTGAATACATATTTACCCCCTCGTTCCTCTATTAATGAAGCGGAGATATTTCTCTCAACTTCTCAACAATGCCAACTAATTTCTCAACGGTATAGTCTACGTCTTCTTCTGTTGTAAAATCGCCAATTGTCAATCTTAGCGAGCCATGGGCAATTTCATGGGGCAATCCCAATGCCATAAGTACATGGGACGGATCCAAAGAGCCCGATGTGCATGCCGAACCGCTTGAAGCGGCAATTCCCTGGTTGTCCAGAAGGAGCAACAATGATTCACCCTCTATGAATTCGAAGCAGAAGTTGACATTTCCAGGATGGCGTTCAGTAGGATGCCCATTCAGTTTCACATGGCCTATCCTGCTTGAAATTTCATTAATCATCTTATCCCTCAAAGCTATCAGCCTTGTTCTGTGTTCATCGAGTGTTTCATCGGCTATGGAAGCGGCCTTGCCGAATCCTGCAATAGCAGCAAGGTTTTCAGTACCGGCACGCATGCTTCTTTCCTGCGCTCCCCCATGTATAAACTGATTGATTTTTGTCCCTTTTCTGATATAGAGCGCTCCAACGCCTTTAGGTCCGTAAATTTTATGTGATGAAATAGTCATAAGGTCGACTCCCAATTTCTCCACATCAATCTTAATGTGCCCGTATGACTGAACCGCATCAGTATGGAAATATATGCCGTTTTCCTTGGCTATTTTCCCTATTTCCGCTATGGGTTGAACTGTTCCGACTTCATTGTTGACATACATTATGGAAATCAGTATGGTGTCTTTTCTGATTGCATTCTTAAGATCGTTTAAATCAACCATTCCGTACTCGTCAACATCAAGATATGTCACTTCAAATCCTCTGGTCTCAAGATATTCGCAGCTGTGAAGAACCGCATGGTGTTCGATCTTGCTTGTTATTATATGCTTTCCCTTATTGGCGTTTGCTTCGGCAATTCCCTTTAAGGCCCAGTTGTCGGCCTCCGAACCGCCTGCACAAAAATATATTTCATTTGTTGAGGCATTTATGGTTCCTGCGATTATTTCACGCGATTTGTCGACAACCGATTTTGCTTCTCTTCCATATCTGTAAATACTTGAAGGGTTTCCGAAGTTTTCGGTATAGTAAGGCACCATCGCTTCAAATACTTCTTTTTTTACAGGAGTCGTAGCAGAATAATCCAAATAAACATTCCTTTTCAAAACATCATCCCCCATCATTTTATTTTATTCTCAATCATGCAGCTGCTGCAATTGTTCATGCTGTTGTAATCCTTTATCATGTCGTTCAATGTAATTGAATCGACAACCCTTGTTATGCTGTCCCTGATCTTTCTCCATACGTGCTGCGTGACACAATGGTCATTGTAAGAGTATTTTTCTTCTTCGCCGTCAACCACACAATCCGTAGGTGCCAAAGTCCCTTCAAGAGCCCTGAGAATGTCTCCCACAATCGTGTCTTGCGGAGATTTTGACAGTTTGTATCCACCATTCGCGCCCCTTATGCTGACTACCAATCCCTTTTTCCTAAGTGATGAAAAAAGCTGCTCCAAATAGCTTATCGATATTCCCTGTTCATCGCTTATCTCACTTAAAGGCACAGGACCTTCGCCATATTTAAGAGCCAGATAAAACATGGCCCTCAATCCATACCTTCCCTTAGTTGAGAGCTTCAAAAAATCATCTCCTTGAATCCATAGTTTATTGCTCGGGATTCAAGGAGATTATATAATACCCTAGTAAATTTGTCAACTTTATTTCTTGAGCTTTTTATTATACTCCGAAAATTTTATTTCCTGGCCCGTTTGAGATGATTCGTAATACTTTTTGTCCTTCAATATTTCCGGCATATATTGCTGCTTTACATAATGGTTGTCATAGCTGTGAGGGTATTTGTAGCCTTTTCCGCGATTCAGCCTCTTTGCCCCTGTAAAATGGCTGTCCCTCAAATGATTTGGCACTTGACCGATTTCGCCATTTTCAATGTCCTGCAGGGCACTGTCGACTGCAATCATCGCTGAATTCGATTTTGGCATGAGCGCAAGCAGCAAAGCGGCTTCAGATAAAATTATTCTTGCTTCCGGAAGTCCCACAAAAAGTGCAGAGTCAACACATGACTTTACAATGCTGATTGCATTTGGATACGCCAAACCGATATCCTCGGCCGCCATCACAAGCAATCGTCTGCAAATCGGCTTTATGTCCCCAGCCTCAACAAGCCTTGCAAGGTAGTGGACAGCCGCGTCGGCATCGCTTCCCCTGACGGATTTCTGGAAAGCGCTTATTATGTCATAGTATTCGTCTCCCGTCCTGTCATAACTGAAGACTTTTTTTTGCAATATTCTTTCGACCAATTCTTCTTCAAATACAACTTCATTTCCGTTTTCAAGCAAGAGTCCTATTTCGATGTAGTTCAGCATCTTTCTATAATCGCCAGCCGCATGACGCGCCATCGCCAGAATTGAATTCTCATCATACAATATTTTTTTGCCGGACTCCGCTTCGATGCGCAATTTTGACGCCTGGATTCCTTGCAGCATATCCTCAGGACTTATCGCACGGAACTCAAATAGCATAGAACGGCTTAGCAATGCTTTATAAACATACTGAAAGGGATTCTCCGTTGTGCTTGCTATCAGTATTATTTTCCCGTTTTCGGTATGTTCAAGCAAAACCTGCTGCTGTTTTCTGTTGAAATGCTGAATCTCGTCAACGTACAATACGGCTCCATTGATTGCAAGCAATGTGTCAAGTTCGCCTATTACCTTCTTCAAGTCTCCAACACCCGCATTGGTCGCATTGATTTTGTAAAATTTTCTATCCGTTATTTTCGCAAGAAGATTGGCTACTGTTGTTTTGCCCGTCCCTGGCGGTCCGTAAAAAATCATATTCATCAGTCTCTTTTTTTCCATTATGCTGTCAATCAATTTGCCTTTTCCTATGATGTGCTTTTGCCCGACAACATCTTCCAATCTTTCAGGCCTTATTCTTACTGCCAGCGGCTCCATAAAATCACCCTTTTCAAAATATTAAAACCTTCTATCCATTGTTTCACAAAGCAAAGGGAGGCCTTCGACCTCCCTTACATTATAACCTTTTTATTCGCATTGTTGTTGTGTGATGATGATTTTGATTGATTCACTTTTTCATACAAAACTCTTTTTCAGCATTTCGATTGCAAAACCGGGATATTTTATTGATAATACGCCAAGTGAAGCCATTATATATTTTTCATCAATAAGTATTTCCACATCTTTTCTCGGGTTCAATTTTTCCTTTATGTCGCGTTCGACGACTTTCCTGATGACTTCCCTTCCTTTGGGAAGGCGTGTAAGTGCACCTCCAGTGCCGATTATGAATTTTACTGCAGTCAGGTCCTTTCCTTCTGCATATTTTCTTTTTCCGCTTGTTCCGTAAACATCCCTGTAATTGCCGGAATGCCTGTCGAGCTCAACCGATATTGCTTTTTCTGTCATTATTTCAACAAGCTTTATTTCATCTTTGCTTCGCGGAAAAAAACTGTAATTCGATATCAGTTTTTCGATGTTTGCTCCAAAACTTTCTTTCAATCCCTTTTCGCCTATCATGCGAAGTATGTTCTCCATGCTCACAAAGACACCCATATCCCCTTCAACTGTCCTTTTAGCCTCCGGTTCGGGACTTAATAAAATTCTGTTCACATCGTCACTTCCACATGTCACAGAATGTA
>PKTO01000210.1 GCA_002869095.1 Clostridiales bacterium | reverse complement strand
GGGATCGAACCTCTCCAGAATCAGCTCTTTTCTCTCAAGCCTTTCAGGAAACAATTCATATATTTTTTTTTCTATTTCTTCGTTGGGAACTATGAATCCGATAGTCTTTTTCATTGCATCCTCCGAGACAGCAATTTTAAATCCATTATACCATAGCTTATGCCCGCACTCTTCTAAAGGAAATCGAATACGGCATTGCCAAGCCAGTCGTCTATATGTCCGGCAACGGATTCAAACACCTCTTCTTTGAATGGAGACTCCAAGCCTGCGGCTTCCACAAGCTCCAAAAACGACCGGCTGCCTCCCAGTCCGCACAATCCGGCATAAGCCGCCCACGCCTCTTGTCTGGACTTTTCGGCATTAAGCCAGAATTGGAATGCACAGACCTGCGCGAGCGTGTAGTCTATATAGTAGAACGGGTTTTTGAATATGTGGCCCTGCTGATGCCAAAATCCTCCCGAGTTCAAGTAGTCGTTGTCTCCATAGTCCAGGTATGGAAGGTACTTCATTTCCGTTTCGCGCCACATTCTGCGCCTCTCGGACGGAGAAGCGTCCGGCTTTTCGTATACGGTATGCTGAAATTCATCCACCGCCGCGCCATAGGGTATAAACATCAAAGCGTGGCTCAAATGGCCGTAGCGATACTTGTCGGCGTCATCGCCGAAAAAGTTTTCCATCCAGGGCCATGTCAAAAATTCCATGCTCATGGAATGGATTTCACAAGCCTCGAGGGTCGGGAAATTATACTCCAAGAGCAAATACTTCCTGCTCATGTAGGTTTGAAACGCATGGCCGGCTTCATGCGTAAGCACATCGACATCATCCGTAGTCCCGTTGAAATTGCTGAATATGAACGGAGAACTGTATTTGGATATATATGTGCAGTATCCTCCCGGGGATTTGCCCGGCAGCGACCTCAGGCTCATCAATTCGTTTTCAATCATGAAATCAAAAAAATCCCCTGTTTCCTTGGAAAGGTCCCTGTACATTTCACGCGCCTTTTCGACAAGGAAATCGTGGTCTCCTATTGGTTTTGCATTGCCGCCCATGTAAAAAATCTGTTCGTCGTAATTGAAAAGCTTTTCGATTCCCAGGCGTTTTCTTTGGCGTTCCTTTATTTTCACCGCCAATGGCGTTATGTGTCGGCGAATGCTTTCCCTGTATGATGCTACCATTTCCGCGTCATAGTCTGTCCTCTGCATTCTGTCGTAGCCCATCTGGACAAAATTATCATAGCCCAGCCTGCGCGCCATGCGAGTCCTGACCTTTACAAGCTTGTCGAAGATATCGTCGAAATCGTCTCCGTTACCGCACATGAAGGCGTATTTGGCGTCATTCGCAGCTTTTCTGACTCTCCTGTCCGAATCCATCTGAAAAGGCTTCATTTCCGAAAGCGTTCTTTTTCGCCCCCCGAACTCTATTTGAGCCGAGGCCAGCACTTTCGTATACCTTGTCGCAAGACGGTTTTCCTCTATGAGGTCTTCTACTATTTCCTCCGAAAAAACTTTTACCGATTTTTCAGCCAATCTGAAAAGCTGCGCCCCCCAGCGGTCTTTCAGGTCTTCCTTGAAGGACGAACCGAGTATTGCTTTGTAGTATTTGCTTATTAAGCCCTCGTATACAGGCTCATTTTCATCGAAAAAATTCTGTTCATTCTCATAATAGGAATCCTTTGTGTCGATTGTATGCCTTATATAGCATATTTGAGACATGGACTCGAATTCCCGCCTCAAAAGGTTGATTTCCTCGATTGCCCGGTTCTGCTCTTCCGCTCCTTCCGCATTTACAAGGCGGTCGAGTTTTTCTTCAAACCTTTCCCCGAGCGACTTCATGTCTGGTCTCTTGTAATCAAATTCACCGAATCTCATCTGGCTCCTCCCGCTTTGTTTATTATTTTCTTGACCATGGGCGCGCGAAGACGCTCAGCCATTGCTACCCCATCCCCGACAAGAGGCCTTACATATCCTACAAACTCGTCGGTTACTCCGTTGCCGCTTTCATTTATGAATTTTTCGGGCATCGTTCTCGATTTGCCAGCTATATCAGCCAATGGCTTCAAAACATAGTTGACGGAATAATTCCCGGTCCTCTGTATGGATACCGACCCGTCAATGTTGTTCCAAATTGCGAACTGCGCCGCCCTTTCGCCTACCTCCCTGGCTTCGTTACGGTCAACCTTCGACACTATCTCCGCAAACGACCTCTGAAGGTAGCCCAAGGTATCGGCCCTTACCCTCGAAATTTTAAGCTTTTCGCGTATTGCCGACGCGAGCACGTCTCCCAGGACACCGCTACCGGACAACTGCAGGTTTCCGAAAGCGTCTTTTCCAGTCCTTTCGATGAACTTGCTCGAAAGGAATTGTCCGGACCTGTCCTTTATGCCTTCCGAAACAGCTATCAGGCATCTGCCCCTTTCCCTGTAAACCCTGTCTACGTCCGCGAGAAACTTTTTCATGTCGAACTCCCTTTCGGGAATATAAATGAGATGCGGCCCGTCATCATCGTACTTTTTGCCAAGAACGCTCGATGCCGTCAAGAAGCCAGCTTCCCTTCCCATCACAACGCCTATGTGCACACCCTCCAGGGCCCTGTTTTCGAGATTAAGCCCCAGAAATGCATTTGAAACAAACCTTGCCGCCGAACCGTATCCGGGGGTATGGTCGTTTTCCACCAAATCGTTGTCTATTGTTTTGGGGATATGCATCGCCCTGAATTCATATTTGTCCTCTTCCGCATAGTTGTTTACAAGCCTAACCGTTTCCGCAGAATCGTTTCCCCCGATATACAGAAAATATCTTACATTGTGCGCCTTGAAAGTCTTGTATATCTCGAGGCAAAATTCTTTGGAAGGCTTGACCCTTGTCGAAAGGAGGGCTGCAGAAGGCGTCTTTGCAACCATTTCAAGATTATGCGTGGTTTCCTGGGTAAGGTCTATGAAATTCTCGTCCACTATGCCTTCTATGCCCTTAACCGCCCCATACACCCTTGTTATTTGTGTAAACTTCCTCGACTCCAAAACCGCGCCGACAAGCGACTGGTTTATGACAGGCGTGGGCCCGCCTCCTTGCGCTATTACAACTTTTCCTTCAAGTCTCATATCAAACACGCTCCCGTCCATTGATGTTTTCCTTATACCCATTCGGAGCGCTTTGAAAGCGGACAATTACACCGCCGCTATTATCGAAATTTCAACAAGTATGTCTTCCGCGGCCATGTCGGCCTTGACGCAGGCCCTGGCGGGAGCGCAGTTCTCGGGAACCCATTTGTCCCATGCTTCATTCATGGCTCCGTAGTCGGACATTTCTTTCAGATAAATTGTCGCCGACAGTATGCGGCTTCTGTCAGTTCCTATTTCGCTTAGAATCCCGTCAATTTTTTCGAGAGTTGAACGGGTCTGTTCCCTCGCATCGCTTGTGCGCTCGGATGCTACCTGCCCGCACAAATAAGCGGTTCCGCCATGTACAACCGCCTTGCTCATCCGTTTTGATGTCCCGTGCCTTAAAATATCATCCATATCATATCTCTCCTTTTTTCGTCCATTATAGCACAATGCCGTCCCTTTAAAGGAACTCCCGTTTTCAACTACTCTTTTGGCCCATGCATAATTGACGTCCCTATGGGTATTCAAGTAATATGGAAGCATATAAGGAAAAGGAGTGGGTCAGCTATGAAAATGCACAATTACATGGAAGACGTAGTCGAAAAAGTCTTGGGAGAGCATCTTGACGGAGCCTCCCACATAGCCAATTGCGAAAAATGCCGCAAAGATGTGCTAGCCCTAACCCTCAACAACTTGCCGGCAAAGTACGTCGTGACAGATGACGATGAAAGCTACGGGAAGCTTGATGAGATTGAAGAGCAGAATATTGAAGAAATAATGAAGGAATTGAAAATTGCAATCGAAATCGTAAACATATCCCCCTTGCATGATTAAAACGATCGAAGCCCCGCGTCACATTATACATGACGCGGGGCTTTTATTTTGCTTGTATTTTTTAAAACTCTTCGTTTGCGGCAAACAGAATCTAACCTATGGCGAATGTCAGCTCGGCTTCTACGGCAACCTCGTCGCCGACTTTGGCCACAGCCTCTCCGAAACCTATGCTACCCTTTGACTTTACTATTCTTGTTTCCAGCGTCAGAGTGTCCCCCGGAATCACCTTTCTTTTGAATCTGGCTTTCTTGATGCCTCCGAAATACGCTGTCTTTCCCTTGTTTTTCGGTAGGGAAAGTATGGCAACCGCTCCCACTTGGGCCAGGGCCTCTATTACGAGAACTCCAGGCATAACGTGCTCGCCGGGGAAATGCCCCTGGAAAAAGTATTCGTTGGCGGTCACATTCTTTATTCCCTTGGCCGATATTCCCTCCTCGATCTCATCTATTCTGTCGATTAGCAGGAAAGGGTATCTGTGCGGTATTATTTCCATGATTTGATTTGAGTTAAGCATGTAAAACCTCCTACTCTTCCCATTTTTTAAGGATTATGGACGCGTTGTGCCCTCCGAAGCCAAGCGAGTTGGATAGGGCGTATGAGAGCTCCTGTTGGCGTCCCTTGCCCGGTACGTAGTCCAAATCGCATTCCGGGTCGGGTTTTACGAGCCCTGCTGTCGCCGGCACGAACCCCTCCTGCAAAGCCTTTGCGCATACAATCGCCTCGATGGCTCCCGCGGCTCCCAGCATGTGTCCTGTCATTGATTTTGTCAAGCTTACCGGTATGTCCCTTGCCGCTTCCCCGAAGGCTGTCTTGATGGCCTGGGTTTCGAATTTGTCGTTGTAGGGGGTGCTTGTTCCGTGAGCGTTGATGTATGAAACATCTGACGGGTTTATTCCCGCATCTTCGATTGCCAGTTTCATTGCCCTGGCTCCGCCTTCTCACCCCGGAGCCGGCGCTGTAATGTGGTGTGCGTCGCAGGTGAGTCCGTATCCTACGATTTCGCCGTATATTTTTGCGTTTCTGGCCTTTGCATGCTCAAGGGTCTCAAGAACCATCATCCCTGACCCCTCGGCCATTACAAAGCCATCCCTTT
>PKTO01000217.1 GCA_002869095.1 Clostridiales bacterium | reverse complement strand
TCTTTTATTATCAGCATTATTCATCCACCCCCAGATATGCCTCGATTACCTTTTGGTTGTTTTGAATCTCGCGGGGATTTCCTTCAGCGATAGTGACTCCGTAGTCCAAAACATAAATTTTTTCGCAAACGCCCATGATTACCTGCATATGGTGCTCAATCATGAGTATTGAAACCTTGAATTTGTCCCTTACATCGTGAATGAATTCCATGAGCTCGATTGACTCCTGAGGATTCATTCCAGCCGCCGGCTCGTCAAGAAGAAGTATCTTGGGCTCCGTCGCCAAAGCCCTGGCTATTTCCAGCCGTCTCTGCTTTCCGTAGGGAAGCGAGGTAGAAACCTCGTCGGCCTCTTTTTCCAAGCCGACCTCTTTCAGAAGGGACATCGATTTTTCATACATTGCGGTTTCCTTCCTTACATAGTCCGGAGTTCTGACTATGGAAGAAAACAGATTCGAATTCAATCTCATGTGTCCGGCAACCATGACATTGTCCAAAACGGACAAGTCCTTGAACAGTCTTATGTTTTGGAAAGTTCTCGCTATTCCAAGCTTTGTTATCTCATGCGGTTTCTTTCCCGTGATGTCTACGCCCATGCACTGTACGCTGCCTTCTGTGGGTCTGTAAACACCTGTAATCATATTGAAACAGGTCGTTTTGCCGGCTCCGTTAGGACCTATGAGGCCGACTATTTCGCCTTCTTTCATATCCAGATTAAATTCAGAGACCGCCGTCAATCCGCCGAATCTCATGGTGATGTTATCTGTCTTCAGAACAGTCACTTTTCCACTTCCTTTTCATCTAGGCTTTTCTATTTTTCCAAGCAGTTGCAATCGTTTCTTTCGGGTTTGTCACCCATTCCCATCGAAACTCATTCGTGCCCATCAGTCCCCTTTGGTAAAAGAGTATGACAATCATAAGAAGCGCAGAGAACACGACCATCCTCATTCCTGGAATCCCTTCAATTTGAATGAATCCGAAATCCATGGAACCGTCGAGGAACCTTAGCACCTCAAGCATTACAGTAACCACTACAGCGCTTATTACTGTTCCGGTGATGCTTCCTATCCCTCCGAGCACAACAATCAGCACGATATTGAATGTCATGAGGAATCTGAACATCAAGGGGTCGATTGTACCCATCAGGTGGCCGAGAAGAGCTCCGCCAACACCTGCCATGAATGATCCCAAAACAAAAGACATCATCTTGTGCTTAAACAGGCTCACGCCCATGGCCTCGGCGGCAATCTCGTTTTCGCGTATTGCCTTGAAAGCCCTTCCGTAACTGCTCTTTATCAACAGAACCATAACAATGACCATGATGACCGCAGTGCCCCAGCTCCAATATACGTTTGTGAAGTTTGGAAGCCCCTTGAGTCCCAATGCGCCGTTGGTAAGAGTTTGAGTGTTGGTGAAAATGATTCTTATTATTTCCCCGAATCCAAGTGTGGCAATGGCCAGATAGTCGTCATTGAGCCTGAGCACAGGGGCCCCGATCAATGCTCCCGCAATCGCCGCCATTACTCCGGCCATTATGAGAGCCGGAAAGAACGGCCACTCTACATTCGCAAACATGGGAACTATCGGCTTGAGAAAAAAGTTCATCTGCTTAAGTTCGGGAGACATTGTCAAAATAGCCGAAGTGTATGCCCCCACGGCCATGAATCCGGCATGCCCCAGCGAAAAGAGTCCGGTAAATCCATTTATGAGGTTGAGTCCGAGCCCAAGTGTCACATATATTCCGGCAAGGTTGATGATCCTCATTTGGTAGGAATCAAAAATCCTGTCGGCTATGGTAAGGAAGCCTATGAATAAAACCAAAGCTATCAAAGTCATAATGTTTTTTCTCGTATTTTTTTTCATCGTCTACACCTTCTCCGTCGTTGTTTTTCCCATCAAACCGGACGGCTTGACCAAAAGTATGACAATCAATAGAACAAACGCAAACGCGTCCCTAAAGCCTGTCAGCGACGGAAGCAATGCAACAATCAGGATTTCTCCAAGGCCAAGTATGAAGCCCCCTACGACTGCACCCTTTATGCTTCCTATTCCTCCGACGACTGCGGCGATAAAGCATTTGAGACCAGGCATCATTCCCATCAAGGGAATGAGCTGCGGATATTTGAGTCCCCATAAAACACCGCCAAGCGCGGCAAGAAGAGACCCGATTCCAAATGTAAATGTTATTATTACGTCAACATCTATCCCCATAAGCCTTGCGGCTTCGTAGTCTTTCGAAACTGCCCGCATGGCCATTCCGGTTTTTGTATGGTTGACAATATATACGAGCATGGCAAGAAAAACAAGTGTTACAACCGGAATTATAAGCTGAACCGATACCATTGTCACGCCGCCGAAATTGAAAATTTTTGCGAATACCGGAGCTATCGGGAAAGCCTTGGGCCTTCCTCCAAAAACGACAATACCCAAATTCTCTATTAAAAATGAAGCTCCTATTGCGGAAATCATTATTGATATACGCGGCGAATTCCTAAGAGGCCTGTAGGCCAGACGCTCGACCAGTATTCCAAAAATAGCCGTCAGTACAAGCGCCAAGGCAAAAGCCGCCCACCACGGCAGAAAAAAAGCAGTCATTGCATAAAAAGCTATATAAGTCCCTATCATAAAAATGTCGCCATGGGCAAAGTTTATAAGCCTAAGGATCCCATAAACCATTGTGTATCCTATGGCCAAAAGAGCATATAGGCTGCCAAGGGAAATCCCGTTGACCATATGCTGCATAAATGTCTGAATACTCATCTGTTTTCCCCCAAACATTGCTTTTTAGCACTTTGTCTTATTATTGCGGCAAAGTCCATTGTAACAATAGTGTAGACTTCCCGTATGGGAAGTCTACACTTTGTTTATTTGATTTTTCTGACCTAGAAAGGTTCAACTGTTGCTTTGTACTTGAATTTGCCGTCTTCGATGACCTTGATTATTGCAGATTTGACAGCGTCTCCGTTTTCGTCGAGAGAAATGATTCCTGCCGCTCCCGGGAACATGCTTGTTTCTGCAACAGCATCTCTTATGGCAACTGTGTCAGTCGTAGTCCCTGCTCTTTCCATAGCATCGAGAGCTACCAGATAGGCGTCATAAGCAAGTGCCGTTACTGCGGCAGGCTCGACATCCGCACCATACTCTGCTCTGTATGCGTCAAGGAAAGTAGTTGTTTCTTCGGTCAATGGAACTTCTGAATCAAAGAATGTAGAGAAAACAGCTCCCTCTGCGGCTTCTTTTGCTATTTCGATGACTTCCGGAGTTTCCCAAGTGTCTGCTCCGAGCATAGGAAGATCCAGTCCTAATTCTTTAGCCTGCTTCATGATAAGTGCAGACTCGATGAAGTTGCCCGGTGCGAAGATGGCTTCGGCATCCGAATTCTTGATGTTTGTCAATTGAGCGGTGAAGTCCTGGTCGCCCGTATTGTAGTTGGATACTGAAACTATTACGTCTTCGTCGCCAGTAAGCCTAATCATTTCATTTGTGAAGAATTTTGAAAGAGCTACCGAATAGTCGTTTGAGATTTCTTGAATTATAGCGATTTTCTTTGCTCCAACTTCGTCGTTTGCATATCTTGCCATTACAACGCCTTGGAACGAGTCTATGAAGCAAACCCTGAAGTAGAAGTCGTTACCAAGTGTGACAAGCGGATTGGTGCATGAAGTTCCAATGGCGGCAACTTGGGCATCCTTGTAGACGGGACCCGCTGCTATAGATAATCCGCTTCCCCAAGAACCGAGTACTATTGACACTTTTTCCTTGTCGACAAGTCTTCTTGCAGCGTTAGCGGCTTCAACCTTGTCGGACTTGTTGTCAACAATAACAAGTTCAACTTTCTTTCCGAGAACCTCGGGATAAAGCTTGTTTGCAAGTTTGAGACCTTCAATCTCCAAGGCTCCACCTGCTGCATTTGCGCCTGTCATCGGCTCGAATACTCCAACCTTGACAACATCAGATTCTGTTTCTGTAGCTTCGCCTTCTGCGGCTGTGTCTCCTGCCGGCGCCTCTTCCTTGGCGCAGCCAAAAGCGAACACCGAGAAAACCATTACAAGTGCCAAAAATAGTGCCAATTTCCTTTTCATACAACTCCCTCTCTTTCTGTTCGTTTTTTTTGAATCCTTTTTGCTAACAGTTTCTTGAAACTACGTAAAAATACTACTATAATTTTAATTTTACTGCAGGGTTTTGTCAATACGATAAAATTATTATACATATATAATAGTTTTTATACGCCCTGTTTCCAAAGCTTTTGGCGGATAGTCTTCTTTTTGTCCTGATTGGGAATTTTCAAACAATTATGCATTTTTTTCTTGTTGCCAATTGTCATGACGTATTGTTTTTAGCATCGCACTGTACTATACTGTTGAATATGCACGAGGAGCAAAAATTTTTGGAGGTATTTGATATGAAAAGAGTTTTTTCAGGCGTTCAGCCGACTTCGGAACTTCATTTGGGAAATTATCTGGGAGCCATCCGAAGATTTGTACAATTGCAGGATGAAATGGACTGTGTCTACAGCATAGTCGATTTGCATTCCATCACCATTCCCCAGGAACCGTCGGCCCTAAGGGAAAATTCACTGAAACTGGCCGCACTGTTCATGGCTGTAGGTCTGGACCCGGACCGAATCATATTGTTTATGCAATCCCAGGTCAGGGCTCACAGCGAGCTTGCCTGGCTCCTTCAGTGCGTAGCGTATACAGGCGAATTGAACAGGATGACGCAATTCAAAGAAAAGAGCCAGGGAAAAGAAGCCGTGTCTGTCGGGCTTTACACATACCCGACCCTGATGGCGGCGGACATTCTTCTTTATGATACACATTATGTCCCTGTAGGGAATGACCAGAAGCAGCATCTTGAATTTACACGGGACATTGCCGAAAGATTCAATTCCCGTTTTGGGGAAACGTTTGTAGTCCCCGAGCCTCTTATAACAAACGTATCGGAAGGCGCCAGAATAATGGCGCTGGACAACCCCGACAAGAAAATGAGCAAAAGCAACCCCAACCCGCACAGCAAAATTAATCTGCTCGACAGCCCTTCAAAAATC
>PKTO01000050.1 GCA_002869095.1 Clostridiales bacterium | reverse complement strand
TCGAGCTTTCGGACGGCATAGTCGACTACTTCAGGGCAAGCTTCGTCTCACCTGGAGCATACGTGATTCCTGTCGATTTTGTAATGGTTTCCCCTGAAGCGTTGCTGTTTGAATTTGATCCTGGTATTGAGATTGGCCGTGTGGCCTTGGCCAAAGATTTGCCCGACGGTTTTGAAGGCTTAGCCGGAAATGAAGTGATTTACGGGCTTTCATCCGGTACAGCATACAGGGTTACGGAAATTGACGATGAGGATGAAACTGTTTACTACACAACTTCGGACGGGACTCTCGTAGACGACATCGAAGACATGGAAGCCTTGGGTCAGGATGTCACCACAATCACAGGCCTTGACAACGATTCGGAGTATCTGGTTGAGATTCCCCTTTCACTCGTGATTGACAACATCACGGAATCTGCTACTACTTTAAATGCATTTGAGTTTGAGCTTACTTCAACACCTAATGATGATTCGGGCGTTACGGTATCGGCATTTTATCTCTTCGATGATGAAGCGAAGCTGGAATATGAGAACAATAAAGATGAATGGATTGATATTCCCAATGATGCTGCGCTTGCAACTTGGCCATTGCCAAGCAGTTCGGCAACCAGCAATCTTCGAATTGATTTTGGTGATGCCGAGGACAAGACCTTGACAGTTGAATTTAGAGATGAAGAAAATGCGGTTTTAGCAAGAGCAACATGTGACTTTAGCGACGAAGAGTAATATGGGATTTTTGAGCCTGAATTTTCAAAAGCCGGACGGGAAACTGTCCGGCTTTTTGTTTTGCCGTAAAGCAAAGGGGTAAATAAATACAAGGACAAAAAAACAGGAGGTATTTTATGACAACAATAATGGGCATTCGAATCGCCGACAGGGAAAAGGACGCCGAGACAGTGCAGAACATGCTTACGGAATACGGCTGCTACATAAAGACCCGTTTGGGGCTTCATGAGGCCGACAATGTCTGCAGCAGCTCGGGGATAATACTCCTGGAGTTCGTGGAGAATTCGGATGAAAATTCGAGGGAGCTCATGGGCAAGCTTCAGGCAGTCGGAAGCGTCACTGTCAAGACGATGATTTTTTAGGTGATATCGAAAGGCCGCCTTGGGCGGTTTTTTCGAGAAAGCAAGTGCAGCCGGAAATTAAACCGGTTAAAACATTTTGGAAAGGGGACGAAAACACATGTATGAAAAGGAAATGATGGCGCTTAAAACAGCAATCATAAACGAAGTTGAGGGATACGAGTTTTACAAGATGGCTGCCGAAAAGGCCGGGGACGAAGAGACCAGGAGCGCTTTTCTGGAGCTTGCGGACCAGGAAAAAATGCATATTGACTGGCTGAATGAATTCAAGTGCAAAATTGACGAGGGCAAGGCATGCGATTTCAATTTGGATTCATTGCAACCGGCTCCTTCGCCCAAAATATTCAAATGGGAGAATCTTGACAGGAAATCCGCGGGGATTGCAGTATCCGTATACGGAATAGGAATGCAAATGGAAAAAGCCTCTGTTGAATTCTATGAGAAAAATGCTGAAAAGACAAAAATAAATGAAATGAAGAAACTTTTCAAAGTCCTGGCGGAATGGGAAAGCACACACTATGAACAATTCGCGGCCCAATATGAAATGCTTAAGGAAAACTGGTGGGCAGAGCAAAGCTACGCTCCGTTTTAGTAGAGAGGACAGTAAAGGCAATTGCCGGAGGGCTATTTGGCATTAACTGTTTTTTCAGAAATTATTGACAATATTTTCTTATTATGATAAAATACACACGTGCTTGACACAAATATATTAAGTTTTGGAGGATTTGCTAATGAAAATCGGTACAGTCAAATGGTTTAACGCAGAAAAAGGATTCGGTTTTATCTCAATCGAAGGCGAAGATGATGTTTTCGTACATTACTCAGCTATAGAGATGGACGGATTCAAAACATTGGAAGAAGGACAAGAAGTTCAATTTGAAGTTGTTCAAGGCGAGAGAGGACCTCAAGCCGCCAATGTTACAAAAGCATAATTGAGCTTATTATTATATTGAACGATATAAGACATAAGCAGCGCCATTCCATAGAGGATGGCGCTTTATTTTTTTATTTGCTTTTGCCCAATGACAGGCAAATGTATCTTTTTTGCATTGAGCATGAATATTGAAACGAAAACCATAAGTATTCCTATGAGTTGAATCAAGTCCACGGTTTCACGGAAGAAGACCACAGATACCACAACCGCAACTGCGACCTCTATTGTGCTGACCACACCGGCTTTCGAAGCTTCGATGCCTTTGCCCATTCCCGTGTAATAGAATATGTACGGCAAAGCGGTCGATACTGTTACAAGGAGCGCCAGATAGAATATTTTGCCAGATGAGACTGTGAAAATCATCGCATCGTTGAAATACGCCACGGGAAGAAAGAAAATGCTCCCGAAAAGCATCGAATAAAAGGTGAGGGTATAGGGATTGTTTCCTTGCGGGATGCTTTTGCTTATTATGGGGAACATGGCATAGCAGAATCCGGAAAGAAGTCCAAACAGTATTCCCGAAAGATCGAGATCCCCCATTACGGGGCGTCCGCCTGTAACGGTTAGGAAACAGCCCACAAGGCAAAAAAAGAGAGCCATGATTTTTCCGGGCGTAAGCAGTTCGCCATATACGAAACGTGCAGTTACGGCCGCAAACACAGGGGCCGTATACATTAGTATCACAGCAAGGCTCAGGGGATTGACTTCAATAGACCTGAAGTAGAAGTAATTGAAAAACATTTGGCTTACCAGCCCTATCGCCATTGTTTTGAAAAGCGCTTTTGAGCTTATTCTAAAACCGGCGGAGGGCTTGGCTAAAATGACAATGCCAAGGAAAACCGCTCCAAGAAACATTCTGTAAAAGACGGTTTCATACGGTGTCAGTCCCAATCTGTATATGTTTTTCACAAAAAGTCCTATGAAACCCCAGCATGTTCCGGCGGCCAGTATGTGGATTGTTCCGCAACTTGATAGATTTTTCTTCAAACCGAAACCTCTCATTGATTTGACATCAGCAATTGCACAAAATCATTTTAACATGAATGGCATATTAAAGACAGCAAAAGCCCCTTTGGATATGGGGCTTTTGCTTGTGTGTCTGTTCTATTCGATATCAATACTATTCGCAGGTGCAAGTTCCGCATGAGCATTCGCAGGATTCCAAAACCTTGCATATGCTTTCTTCGCAAAGCTCCTGGTCTATTTTTTCAACAATTTTTCCGTTCTTCACTACTACTAAGCAAGGGAATTCTTTGACACCGAGTTTCTCAGCGATTCCCTTTGATTTGTATATATCTACTGGAGTGCAAACGTAACCTTCGCGTTCATTTCCGATTTTTTGAATCTTGGGAAGGAAATCCCGGCTGAATTCGTCGATTGCATTGTAGACGTAAACCAGATTGTCAACATCGTCTCTCATGATGTAGTTCTGGAATTGCTCGGTTTCGGCAATGAACTTTTCCGCACCGAAACCTGCAACTGCGCCGTCGCCGACTGCTGTGGCAACCTGCTTGAGGAACTTGTCCCTTACATCGCCTACTGAGAAAACACCTTCAAGGTTTGTTTCCATTTTTTCGTTTGTTGTTATATATCCGCGGTTAGTCATGTCCACCTGGCCCTTGAAAAGCTCGGTGTTCGGAATGTAGCCGATGAATTCGAAGCAATTGTCAACCTTTACAGGAATCAGCTCTTCCGTTTTGAGGTTCTTGAGCACGACATGCTCGAGATGGTCCTCGCCCTTGAATTCGTGGGTTACCGTGTTCCATATGAATTCCATCTTGGGATTTGCCAAAGCGGCTGCCTTTGCTATTTCGTTGCAGTCCATCTTTCCGTTGTCGTGCATAACCGAAACGATGACCTTGTCGGCAAACTTAGTAAGGAACATGCCCTCTTCTATGGCTGCGTCTCCGCTTCCGATAACCATAACGGTCTTGCCTGTGTTTGAAGCCGCGTCGCAAGTGGCGCAGAAAGAAATTCCCTTGTCGAAGAGGAACTTGTCCTCGGTTATTGCTCCTGTTATTCTCGGTCTTCCGCCTGTTGCGATTATGACTACTTTGGATTCGAATCTGTTTCTGAATGTCTCAACTATTTTAACTTCTCCAGTCAAATCGACGCTTTTGACATCTGTCAATTTGAATTCGACGCCGAATTTTTTGGCTTGCTTGTGGAAGAGCTCCATAAGCCCTCCGCCGCTTGCGCCTTCGGGGAATCCCGGATAGTTTTCCATTTCGTTCGTGTATGTCGCAAGTCCTCCGACAAGCGATTTTTCGATAAGAAGCGTCTTGAGGCGGGCCCTTCCGCTATAGATTCCCGCGGTGAGGCCTGCAGCGCCTCCGCCTATGATTACCACATCGTATTTTTCAACTTTTTTTTCTCTAGCCATGTAGAACCTCCCTGTATCTTTCTCGGCATTTGCCGAATTACATGAAATACTTGACCAACAATTTGCTGCCAACAACCGCCCCAAGGAACATGAAGACTGCAAACACCCATCCCGAAAGGGAAAGGGAAGCTATGCCGCTGTAGAGGGCTCCGATGTTGCATCCGAAGCCGATTCTTGCTCCGTAGCCCATCATGAGTCCGCCAAATATAGCCGCAAAAACCTGCTTTTTATTTTTGATTTTTTTAATCTTGAATTGAGATGCTGCAAAAGAAGCAAACAGAGCTCCGAAAATTATTCCTATGTTTCTCATTGAAGGGGCGTGATTCAGAAAACCCGCTTCAAGAGTGGCTTGAGCGCCTTCGCTGCTGAAATAATACCATTTGTCTACGCTTCCGCCGATGGCTTCGTAAATCCATGCGCCCCAATTTGCGAATACTCCCGAAACTCCCCACGGATTTCCAGTAGAGGCCAGCGTGACAATTTGCATTATGGACAAAAGCACGGCACCTGCGACGTAGGTATAAGAATTCTTGAACCACTTTTTATAAAATTCATTGTTTTTGATATCCAATGCGATACCTCCCGGTGTGGATTTGATTAGATGGCTTTTTCAACGAAAACTTCCCATTCGCCGTCGTCCACTTCTTCTATTTCAACATTGTGGCCTTGCTTTCTTGCCCATTCGGGAACGTTT